>URUZ01000021.1 GCA_900551225.1 uncultured Clostridium sp. | reverse complement strand
ATGCTGGATTATGTGAACCAGGGTGGCAGGAGCCGGGGCAGCGCCCTTTACACGGACCCGTCGGGCCTGAAGCCGGATTCCAGGCTTCCCGGGGAATTCACCTTCTGCCTGGACGACGGCAGCCGCGGAGAGCTGGTCCAGGAGGCGTTATACCATGGGGGAACGGTAGAATTCCAGTGGAGAACGATTCGGCCCATTCCGCAGGACGACGACTTCTTTGAGAATGTATGGAGAGGTTACCGGGAGAATCAGAATGTATTTTAGAAGTTAATCAGGAGGCCTTTGGAGCTTAATATACTCCAAAGGCCTCCTCCATTAATTTAAATATGAATTGATCCATGCTGCTGTTCCTGGTTCGTTTCAGGGACAGCAGTCCTATTTCCTGGGTAATGGCAGGGGACAGGCGGATGGCGGTCAGATCGGTCTCCTGACGGGCGAACATCATGGGGATGATGGAGAGGGCCAGGCGGTTCTTCACAAACTGGATAATGGTGTTGCAGCTTTTGAAGCTGATAATGTTCCTGCACTCAATGTGGTTGGCCGCGAAGGCGGAGTCAATGATGCCGCGGACAATAAAGGAATTCTCGTAAAGGGCCATATTTTCCCCGCCCAGCACGTCCATGTCCAGCCGGTAATCACTCTGAGCGGCCAGCTGGCTGAGCCTGTGGTCAGTGGGAGCAATGAGCACGAATTCCTCCCTGGCAACAGGGTGGTAGGAATAGATATGCCGGTATTCCTCAGGAATTGTGTTTAACGGCGAGAACAGGCAGAAATCAATCATATGGCGTCTGAGCATCTCAGGCGCATCCACCACAGGCATCTCCTGAAGCTTCAGCTCATAGTCCGGGAAATGCTCTTTAAACTTGGGGTAGAGGTAGGTGAACAGGGTAGCGGCGCGCATGGAAGGCATCCCCAGGGTAATGATCCTTTCAGTCTGTGACAGCTGCTGCCTGGCCTCCCCCATGGCTGCTTTATATATGTATATAATCTTCTGGAAGTTCTCCAGCAGCAGCTTCCCTTCCCTGGTGGGAATATACTGGTTGTTGACCCGGAGAAACAGGGGGAACCCCGCCTCCTTCTCGATCTTTGCCAGCTGCTGGCTCAGGGCAGACTGGGATATAAAGCATTTCCTGGCCGCCAGATATATTTTCTTTTCCTGCTCTAATGAAATCATATATTCCATTTGCTCAATTGACATAAAATCGCCTCCTGATTTTTCCGCTGCCGGCAGCCCCTGTCCGTTAAGAAGAGGGAGGGGGACAATGAGCAGAAAATATAAGTTATACTTATATTACTATTAAATAATCGGGTTTGCAATAGAATAAATAATAGAATATAATTATCAACAATACATAATTTCACGCGAATTTAGTTAAATGTTCGTATTAATGCACACAAAGACGTGGCAACAGTGGTCTTTGTGTGCAATTTTATTTAAGGAGGAGAAAATTCATGAAAAAGAAGAAGCTACTTATGATGGCATTAGCCGCAGCCATGCTGCTGTCGGCCTGCGGTGGAAAGGCGGAAACCGGCGGTTCGGCGGCAGCCGGAGGCAGCCCGGCGGCGGGGGAGAGTTCTGCTGCTGAGAGCAGCGGCGGGGAGACAGTTGCCCAGAAGGACACAATGACCATCGGCTGTTACGGGGCCACCACGTCCATGTTCCCCGGCAATGGCACTAAGCTGCCTGACGCGCAGATTCACGTCAACATGTACGACACCCTTTTGTCCATGGATCAGAATGGGGAAATCAAGCCCCTTCTGGCCGAGAGCTGGGAGCAGGTGGACGAGCTGACCTACCGTTTTAAGCTGAAACAGGGCGTGAAGTTCCACAACGGCGAGGAGCTTAAGGCCCAGGACGTGGTATTCAGCCTTGCCACCCTGTGCGACACGGCGGGAACCAAGAGCAATACGGCCCAGTTTGACCCCACAGGCTTTAAAGCGGAGGATGATTACACGGTCCTGCTGACCACCAAACAGCCGTTTTCTCCGTTCCTGGCCATTATGTGCCACCCCACCATGAGCATTTTCAATCAGAAGTTCTATGAAGAGCACAGTGCCTCCGGGGATCTGGATCTGGTTGAATGCGGCACCGGACCCTATGTGCTGGAGGAATGGAACGAGGGAGATAATATTAAGCTGGCGCGGTTTGATGATTACTTTGGCGGCCCGGCCAAGACCCAGTATCTGAACTTCCGCTATATTCCCGAGGCCAACACCCGGCTGATGGAGCTGGAGTCCGGTGGAATTGACCTGATGCAGGAGGTGCCCGGCGTATCCATCGGTGATCTGGAAGGCAATTCGAACTTAAAGCTCTGGACAGGCAGCGGAGTAAACACAAGCTATCTGGCGCTGAACTTTGACAAGTATCAGGATACATTGGTCCGCCAGGCCATCGCCCACTCCATTGACCGGGCGCAGCTGTGCAAGATCTGCCTGATGGATGCCGCAGAGCCGTTAGAGCGCTATATTCCCACAACTGTACCTGGTTCTTACGCAGTGGACATGTATCAATATGATCCTGCCCTCTGTAAGCAAATGCTGGTTGAGGCAGGCTACCCGGACGGCATCACCCTGGAACTGTCCTACTACGCCAGCTCCGACAACCGCAGAATGGGCGAGTTCCTCCAGGGCATGATGGCGGAAGGCGGAGTCACGCTGAAACTCAATGAAATGGACAGCTCCGCCTACACCCCGTTCCTGAATTCCAGGCAGCAGGAGGCAGCCATCTGCACCACTGTGTGTACATTGAGAGATCCGTACCAGACCTTCAGCAAGCTGTATTCCAACGCCTGCGGCGAAGGCGGAAACCGCGTCAATTACAACAATCCGGAATTTGACAAAATGCTGGATGCGGCCAGCGCGGAGACAGACAGCGAAAAGACCAGCCAGCTGTATGCTGACCTTCAGACCTACTTAAATGAGCAGGTGGTGTACATTCCTCTCTATAATATGAAGGTTCAGACCGCTACCACAGCCAAGATCCGCGGGTTTGACCTGATCTACCCCACCAATTACCAGAGATACAATACCTGCTACTTTGTAGAATAAATTAAGAGGAGAACAGAAGATGGAAGTCATTCACCACGAACCCCACGGGCGGGCCAGCCGCCTTGTGGAATTTAACAATGTGCTATATTTTGAGATCCACGCCCCGGCGGCGGCCGCAAAACAGGAGATGACCATGTATGAGCAATCCACGGCCCTGCTGAGCCGTTACGATGAGCTGCTGGCCCAGTATGGGTCCGACAAGCGCCATGTGCTGCGGGCTGAGATTATCCTGAGAAATGCCTCGGATCTGGATGAGTTTAACCGGGCGTGGAGCCAGTGGGTTGAGGATGGATATCAGCCCGCCCGCCTCACCCACACTGGGCTGATCCTGCCCGATCCATATCTGCTGGGAATCGTGATTACAGCCGCTAAGATTGAAGGTTAACACCAGGAAAGGAACGCGTATGGGCTGCGTAGGCATAAAGGATTTACTGGATTACCGGTTTTTATCGGGCCTGGCGGTTTCGCCTCAGGGAAAAAGGGGTGTTTTTAAGGTAAGCCGGACCTGTTTGGAAGATAATAATTATAAGACCCAGCTGTACATATGTGATATGGAAGCGGGGAAAACGTCTCCTTTGGAACAGACTGAGGGAGCAGGGGACTTCTGCTTCCTCAATGAGGAGGAGATTGTATATGCATGGCTGGATGAAGGGGACAGGCGCCGGGTAAAACAGGGAGAGTTTCTCACTGTGTTTTACACCATGAACCTGTCCACGGGCCGGGCCTGTGAGCGGTTTCGGGTTCCCCTTAAGAGCGCGGCCATCCGCCCGGCGGGACCCGGGAGGTTCCTGCTGACGGCAATGGGCTATAAGGACAGGCCGGATGTGGAGAGCCTGCCTCCTGATGAGAGAGGGCTGGCCCTCGAAGAGCTGAAGGCTCAGGAGGACTTTGTAGTCTGTGATGAGCTGCCCTTTATGTCCGACGGACAGGGTTACATAAACGGACAGCGCAGAAGGCTCTATCTGTACAGTGAGGCGGACGGCGGCCTGACGCCTGTGACAGAGCCTATGTTTGAGACAGGCTGCGCTGCGGTGAGTCCGGACGGCAGATATATTGCCTACAGCGGTGTCTCTTATGACCGCTTCTATGTGCGGTCCCACGGCATTTTCCTCAATGAGACAGGGACAGGAGCGGTCAGGACTCTGTTGACGCCCGGATCTTACCAGGTTATGCAGCTGGACTTCCTGGGGGACGGCCTGGTAGTGGCGGCAGCCCCCTGGAACGGCGAAGGGGCCTTCCCCAATCACAATCTGTACACCCTGCCCCTGGACGGCGGGAAAATGCAGCCTGCCCATTTCCACCACAGGGAGGACTTCGGCTGCAAGACCTGCGGGGACTGCAAAAGCGGCGCTATGAAAACCTTCCAGGTATATGGCGATACCCTGTATTACTTCGTTACCCGGGGGACAAACGCGTATATCAACAGCTGGAAGCCGGGGCAGCCGCCGGAGAACCAGATCCCAGGTGAACCGGACCAGCCGGATCACAGCGTCCCGGCATTCATCCCGGACAGCCTTGCTCCGTCACCTTCCGGCCTGTGGGCCGTGGGCTCCCAGGGCGGACTGCAGGAAATATACCGCAGGGATGCCAATGGTAATTGGAAAAAACTTACAGATATAAACACAGCGGCCCTCAGCGCCCGCACCATATCAGCGCCCAAGCCATATACCTTCACAGACAGCGACGGTTTCCAGGTCAATGGATTTGTGATAGAGCCGCCTGACTATGACCCGGAGAAAACATATCCTGGGATTCTGGAGATCCACGGAGGCCCCAGGGCGGCATTTACCCACGGGTATTTTCATGAGATGCAGTGCCTTGCGGCCAGGGGGTATTTCGTATTCTTCTGCAATCCCAGGGGATCGGCAGGGGGAGGCGAGGACTTTGCCGATACCAGGGACCGCAGGGGGACAGTGGATTACAACGATCTGATGGAGTGGACTGACTTTGTGCTGGCAACATATCCCGCCATTGACAGGAAACGCCTGGGCGTCATGGGCGGCTCCTACGGCGGATACATGACCAACTGGATCATTACCCACACCAGAAGATTTGCTGCTGCGGTGTCCATGCGCTCCATCGCGGACCTGTCCGGCAGCTACGGGGCCACGGATTTCGGCGCCTGGGGAACGCCAGGCGTGTACGGAGGCACGCCATGGGCTAATGAGGACCGTTTAAAGCGCCAGTCCCCATTCACATACGCCATGAACATTTCCACCCCGACCCTGTTCCTGCACTCATTTGAGGATCACAGGTGCAATATGACAGGAGCCATGCAGATGTACACGGCCCTGCAGCTGAGAGGGGTTCCCACCCGGATGTGCCTGTTCAAGGGGGAATGCCACGAACTGTCCAGGTCCGGCAGGCCCAGAAGCCGCCTGCGCAGGCTGGAGGAGATCATGAGCTGGATGGACCGGTATCTGAAATAACACATGCTGGAAGAATCGGTATCTTAAGAATACACATTAAAGGAGAAAATAAAATGAGCCACGAAAAAGTAAAAGAGCGTCAGATCAACATTATGAAGGAAGGCGGAGCTACCAGAGGCCCGATTGTGATGGACTGGGATATGTTAAAAGAGGTGGATGAATTTTTAAAGGATCATCCTAAGAGCTTTAAGGCGTGGGTTGCAAGGGGAATCCTGTATTTTAACGAGGAGTTTGAACCGGCCATTGAGAGCTTTTCACAGGCATTGGCCATTGAACCCTTTAACGGCGACCAGTATTACAACAGAGGGCGCAAGTTCCTGTCCCAGGACCGCTATCCCCAGGCCCTGTCAGACCTGACCATGTCCACCAGGCTGGACGACGGGGATGCCTGGAAATGGCATTTCAGAGGCGTTGCCCACTACTTCCTGGACCAGTTTGAGGAGGCTATTGAGTGCTTTAACCGCGGCATTGACTGGCATGTGAAGAACGGCACCAACAACACTCCGCCGGAGAAGGACTGGATCTTCATGGCGTATCTGCACATGGGGGACAAGGAGAAGGCCTTTGAGACCATCGCGGATATGAACGCGGATACCCTGGTGGAGCCGGGCGATTTAATGTACTTAAAACGCTGCCTGCTGTACAAGGGTGAGACCTCCATCGATGATTTTGACAAGGATGTTGACCGCAGCATGGCAAAACGGATCATTACGGAGTTGTACGGAGCTGTGGTTTACTGCCACTACATTGCAGGGGACGATAAGCGGGCGGCCGGTTATCTGAAGGAAATCCTGGATGTGGATGAAGATCACCATGCATTCGGTTATAAAATGGCTCTGATTGACAAGGCCACCTGGGCAAAGGATCTTCTGTAACTTACCTAAAGAGAAAGAGAACAGCCTATGATCAAGTATATTACAAGGCGTCTTGCGGCCCTGATTCCGGTGCTTCTGGGGGTGACGCTGATCGTGTTTACACTGCTTTACTTCACCCCCGGTGATCCGGCGCTGGTGATGCTGGGGGATGAGGCCACGCCGGAGGCAATCGAACAGATCCATGAGCAGCTGGGATGGAATGATCCCTTCTGGGTCCGGTATTTTAACTATGTGACGGACCTTGTCCAGGGGGATATGGGGATGTCCTATATGAATAACCGGCCTGTTTTTGAGCTGCTGATCGAGCGCATGCCCAAGACGGTGATCCTGGCCTGCACCTCGGCGGTGGTGGCTGTGACCCTGGGGATTGTGCTGGGAGTGATCGCGGCGGTGAAGCAGAATTCCATTTTTGACAACCTGAGTATGCTGCTGGCGCTGGCCGGGATCTCCATGCCTCACTTCTGGCAGGGGCTGCTTCTGATGCTTCTGTTCGGCGTCAAGCTGGGCTGGCTGCCTATCTCCGGCTGGGGGACAGCCGCCAATCTGGTGCTGCCCTCCCTGACCATTGGGCTGGGTTCCATGGCTATCATCGCCAGAATGACCAGATCCAGCATGCTGGAGGTAATCAACCAGGATTACATGAACTTCGCTAAGGCCAAGGGGCAGAAAAAAAGTGCGATTATTCTTGGCCATGGGCTGCGCAATGCCCTGATTCCCATTATCACCACAATTGCCCTGCAGTTTGGCAATATGCTGGGCGGCTCGGTTATCACGGAGACTATTTTCGCGATTCCGGGAGTGGGAAAGCTGATGGTGGACTCCATCCGCAGCGGTAATTTCCCGGTGGTGCAGGGCGGGGTTCTGCTGATCGCCTTTATTTACTGTATCAACAATCTGCTGGTGGATGTGATCTACGCATTAGTGGACCCGCGGGTTAAAACAAGTCTAAGCAATGCGAGGTAGGCCATATGCAGAACGAACAGATCATTGAATTAAAAGAAGAGAGCTACCTCGCATCCGTGTGGAGGGAATTTCGCAAGAATAAAAGTGCGGTGATGGGGATAGCGGTGCTGGTCCTGATTGTGGTGCTGGCGGTGGGCGCTGGGGTATTTGCGCCCTATGATCCCTTTGAACAGAATTACAGCGCGGCCCTTCAGTGGCCAAGCGGCGCCCACCTCTTTGGGACAGATGAGTTTGGACGGGATATCTTCTCCAGGGTCCTTTACGGGGCCAGGATTTCCCTGATGGTGGGCGTGGTGTCCGTGGCCATTGCCTGCGTTTTCGGCAGCCTTCTGGGGGCCAGCGCGGGGTATTTCGCAGGCCCTTATGATGCGGTGGTGATGCGCTGCATGGACGTGCTTTTGGCCATTCCCAGCCTGCTGTTAAACATTTCCATCATATCGGCTCTTGGCTCCGGCGTTTTCAATATGATGCTGGCAGTGGGCATTTCCAACATACCCAGGTACTGCCGCATTATGAGGGCCTCGGTGCTGCAGATCAAGAATATGGAGTACGTGGATGCTGCCAGGACAGCCGGGGCCTCGGATGTGCGGATTATTCTCCAGCACATTATTCCCAACTGCCTTGCGCCCATTATTGTCCAGGCAACACTGAGCGTGGGTTCCGCCATTATCGCCTGCGCGGGGCTCAGCTTTATCGGCGTTGGTATTGCGGCGCCCACACCGGAATGGGGGGCCATGCTCTCCAACGGCAGAGATTTTCTCAGGGGATATTCCTATATCACCCTGTTCCCGGGCATGGCCATTATGGTGACCGTGCTGGCGCTGAACCTGATGGGAGACGGGCTCAGAGATGCTTTTGATCCCAAGCTGAGGCGGTAAAGGAGATTGATATGGAAGATAGACGAACAACAGCAAGCAGCCCTGAGGACACCGCGCTCTCCATAGAAGGGCTGCGCACGGCGCTTCAGACCAGGGACGGGGTTCTGTATCCGGTGGACGGGGTCAGCCTCAGGATTCCCAGAGGGAAGATTGTGGGCCTGGTGGGGGAGAGCGGCTGCGGAAAGAGTATGATGGCCAACTCCATTATGAATCTTCTGCCTAAAAACGGATATGTGGCCCAGGGAACCATCAATTTCAGGGGCACGGACCTGGCCGCGTGCGGGGAGAAGGAGCGCCGGAAGCTGTACGGGGACAGGATCACCCTGATATTCCAGGACCCCATGACCAGCCTGAATCCCGTGCTGCGGGTAGGACGGCAGGTGGAGGAGGTCCTGAGGCTACACAAGCCTCTGTCCCATGAGGAGGCCAAGGCTCAGGTCATAGAAATGTTCCGGAGCCTTGGCATACCCGAGGCGGAGAAACGCTATAACAGCTTTCCCCATCAGCTCAGCGGAGGCCTGCGCCAGCGTGTGATGATCAGCGCGGCCATGGTCTGCCGCCCGGATGTGCTGATCGCCGATGAGCCAACCACTGCCCTGGATGTGACCATTGAAGCCCAGATCTTAAAGCTGATGAAACAGCTCCAGACAGAGGAGCAGACAGCGGTTCTGCTGATCACCCATGACCTGGGCGTGGTTGCCGAGGTCTGTGATCTGGTCTACGTGATGTACGGAGGCAAAATTGTGGAAGCCGCAGCCGTGAGGGAGCTGTTCCACAACCCGGCCCACCCCTACACCCAGGGGCTGCTGGGCTCCCTTCCCAGCCGCAACCAGAGCCGCCGGCTGACCAGCATCCCGGGCATGGTGCCCACTCTGACCCAGATGCCCCAGGGCTGCCGGTTTGCACCGCGCTGCAGACATGCCATGGAACGGTGCAATGGGGAGGCGCCTGGGATGATGTGCGTGGGAGACGGACATTACGCCAGCTGCTGGCTGAAGGACAAGGAGGGAGAGCATGAATAATTCTCATGAGATTTTGCTGAAGGGCCAGGGGCTTGTGAAGGAATTTAAAATGGGCAAAGGTTCGGTCCACGCCGTTGCAGGCGTGGACATTGAGATCAGGAAGGGGGAGACCTTAAGCCTGGTGGGGGAGAGCGGCTGCGGGAAGAGCACCCTGGGCCGGCTGCTCCTGGGGCTTTTAAAGCCTGAGAGCGGGCAGATCTGGTTCGAGGGACAGGAGCTGACGGGGATGTCCAGACGGGAGTTTCAGAAGGTGAGACGCAACATCCAGTGCATTTTCCAGGACCCTTATTCCAGTCTGGACCCCAGGCTGTCCGTGGGCGGCTCAATCGCTGAACCGCTGCTGATCAACAAGGCGGGAACCAGGGAACAGTGCATGAAACGGGTGGACGAGCTGCTGAACATTGTGGGAATCCCGGTGGAGTACAAGAACCGGTTCCCCCACCAGTTCAGCGGAGGCCAGAGGCAGAGGGTGGGGATCGCCAGGGCGCTGGCCTTAAATCCCAAGCTGATTGTCTGCGATGAGCCGGTATCCGCCCTGGACGTATCTATCCAGGCCCAGGTGCTGAACCTGCTGACAGAGCTTCAGGAGCGGCTGGGGCTGACCTACCTGTTTATCTCCCATGACCTGAATGTGGTGCGGTGCATCTCGGACCGTGTGTGCATCATGTACCTCGGTTCCATCTGCGAGTATGGGACGTCCCAGGAGATATTCGAACATCCCAGGCATCCCTATACCCATTTTCTGCTGAGCGCAGTGCCTGTGGTGGACCCGGACGACCGGAGGGAGGACAAGGAGATCATATCGGGAGAGATTCCAAGCCCTGTCAATCCGCCCTCAGGCTGCAAGTTCCACACCAGATGCCCCTACGCGGATGAGATGTGCTCCAGGGAAACGCCAAAATTCAGGACAGAAGGGGAGCAGAGCTTCGCCTGCCATCATCCGCTGGGTGAAAAGGGCTGAGGAACCATCCCCTAAATTTTCCTTTCATACACACTCCGCACGCCTGCCTCTTCCCGGTAATTGGACACGGTCCTTCTGGAAATGCGCAGGCCGTGTTCCGACTGCAGCATATCCGCAAGCTGTCTGTCGCTGTAGGGCTTATCCGGCGGTTCATGGGCAATCAGAAGGGCTATGATTTCCTTGACGCTGGACTTCCCCATGGTTCCCACGTCCTGACCCTGGCTGTCCACCACGGCCACGCCTTTGCTGAAAAAATACCGCAAGGGGAGAATCCCCTGGGGACAGTGCACGTATTTGTTGGATACAATTCGGCATACCGTGGATTCATGAATGTCTAATTTCTCAGCGAACATCCTGTATGTCATCCCAGTCAGATAGCCGCCCTGAAAGAAATCCTTTTGCAGCTCCAGCAGATATTCGCCCATCCGTTGTACGGTGCGGTTCCGGTTGCTCACAGCCAGATAGAGCTGTTTGGCCCGCAGCAGCTTCCTGTCCATATACTGCCGCAGTTCCTCGCTGTCTTCTTTTCCTATGGACCGGCGGTAAAAATCGCTGACACAATACTGTCTCATGTAATAATCATTGACCCGCACCTCAAGCCGCCCGCCCTTCTGCTCAATCATGATATCGGGGATGACTGCCTCCGCATGCCTGTATTCTCCCTCGTCCTTCACCGGGTATGGTTCAAGGGTGCCCAGGACCCGCACCCACCGCTTAACTTCCTGAAAGGAAACGTGGATAAGCCGGGCAATCTGGACATACGTCATCTCTGTGATGGTTTCCAGATGATCCAGGCACAGATTCCGGAACTGATCCGGCACCTGAATTCCTTTTTTTCCCAGTTGAAACAGGAAATAATCTCCCATGGAACGGCAGCCAAGACCTTCCGGTTCCAGATTCATAAGCTGTTCCCGCAGTTTTCGGAACTGCTTCACCGGTATCTTCAGGAGGCGCGCCCCCTCCTGATCGGAAAAGGCCAGGAACCCATGGTCATCCAAAAGAAGGAGCAGCTGTTCTAACAGACGGCATCTGTCACCATGCATTTGTCCATCATAGAGCTGCTCCTTAATATCCATCCTCCAGTCACGTGAACTGGAAGCATATTCCTTTTCGCCCTCTCCATCCCAACCTGTGGACGGGCAGGCCGCGCTCACAGAACTCCTGACATTTACCTTATAGTATTCGAGCCACTGGCTCTCCTCCGGCGAAAAATCTTCCCTCTGTTCGATAAAGGGATTTTCCAGGTATTCCTGTTTCAGCATTTCCCCCACCTGGGCATTTCCCAGGTGAAGGACATGGAGGGACTGGTATTGGTAAGCGGAGATTGTCTGTTTCTGCTTCAGCTCCTGGTTCATGGTGAGACCATTTTCCATGTCCTGCACTCCTTCTCCATTCACGCAATGCTGTACTAGTGCCGCCGGGCGGCACTAGCCGTTGTTCCCTACAGTTGCCAGGCGGTCAGAAATGCCTCCTGTATATTGGAAAATCCATTCTTCACAGAGGCGGAATCCCCCACCGGCACCACCTGGATTCCGGTTCCTTCCAGCATATCCTTCACACCGCCCCCAGGGCGCATCCCAACTGCCATCACAATCTGGTCAATGCCCTGAAGCTCTGTTTCCCTACCCTCTGATTCCAGGACAACGCTGGTTCCGTTCACACGCTTTACCGTAGCCTGCGTATGCATGGACACACCCAGCTCCCTCAGAGCCTTCAGCAGGTAATATCTGGGGCCTGGCTCACAGTCAATGGCCATGGCTTCCCGCAGCTCCACCAGCTCCACAGGTACCTTATATCCGGCTATGAACTCGGCCGTCTCAGCTCCCGCAAGCCCTCCTCCAATAATCAGAGGGTGATTGCCAAATGCCCTTTGACCGGTCAATATATCCTGGGCAAACGCCGTGTCCGCTGTCTCAATCCCTGGTACGGGCACCATGACCGGCCTGCTTCCGGTGGCGTCCAGCACCACGTCGGGAGCGGCTTCCAGGAAAAATCCCAAGTCCGCTTCTCTGTTCAGGATAACCGTAATCCCCAGCTTGTAAAGCATATGTTCCTGCCAGCTGACAAAGGATGAAAAGTCTGCCTTGCAGTCCGGTATGCTGGCCGCCCTCCACTGGCCGCCCAGATGCGGCTCCCTCTCCACCAGCGTTACTTTATGGCCCCGCATGGCTGCAATAATAGCGGATTCACACCCGCTGATGCCGCCTCCGGCAACAACGATGCGTTTTGACGCCTTCGCCTGTTCTCCCGGACGGCAGGATGTTTCCTTGCCAGCGAAGGGGTTCACAAGGCAGGTCAGCGTCTTTTTTTTAAGGGTGCTTCCAAGACAGCCTTGGCAGCATCCGATACAGGTGAGGATCGACTGGGTGTCCCCCGCCCGCACCTTGTTGGGCAGATCAGGGTCAGCCACGGACGCCCGGCCCATTGCCACCAGGTCGGCTTTGCCGGACAGGATCACCTCCTCCGCCAGTTGGGGGCTGTTGATCCTTCCCACCGTGGCAACCGGAATGTCCACCACCTTTCTGATCTCATTGGCCAGCTCTACAAATGCCCCGTGAGGTACATAGAAACTGGGAACCGTGTTGTAGAATGTGGCAGGCCCGGACTGGGAACAGTTGATGGCGTCCGCCCCCGCAGCTTCCAGCAGCCGGCAGACAGCCTTGGCCAGCTCTACATTCATGCCCTGGTCTATAAACTCCGTGGCGGATATACGGAAAATCACCGGATAATCCTCACCGGCCTTTTCCTTTACCGCCTTGATTGTCTCTAAAGCAAACCTGGCCCTGTTTTCTAAGGTTCCCCCGTACCGGTCCGTCCTGCGGTTGGAGAAGGGGGATAAGAATTGGGCGATCAGGTAGCCGTGGGCGCCATGAAGCTCCACCGCGTCAAATCCGGCTTTTTTTGCCCGCAGGGCGGCGCAGGCGAATTTTCCCTCAATATCCGCTATCTCATCCTGTGTCAGCTCATGGGGGACTTCCCGGTTGGAGGGGTCACAGATGGGGGACGGCCCCACGTTGTGTATTCCGGTGATGCCGCTGTGGGTGTTCCGGCCCGCGTGGTAAATCTGGGCGCAGATCTTGCCTCCGGCTCTGTGTATGCGGTCCGTCAGCTGTCTGTAGCCTTCAATCTGGTCATCCCTCCACAGGCCCGGCAGCTCTTTCTTCACCCCAACACCCTGGTCGATGAGGAAGTTCTCTGTGATAATCAAAGCCCAGCCGCCTTTTGCCCTGGCCTCATGGTAGGCGATGAACTGCTCTGTTGCCCTGCCGTCCTCCCCCACAAAACGGGTGGACATGGCGGGAACAATCAGACGGTTTTTAAGCTTCATTGTGCCGATATGGTTTTCTTCAAATAAACATTCATACATGGGCGGCGGCTTCCTTTCTTATCTTGATTTTTATAATATTATTGCCGGCTTTTTTTGATTTCCTGGATCAGCGCGGGGATCACTAGCTTTAAGTCCCCCACCACGCTGTAGTCGGCGATGTTGAAGATCGAGGCCTCAGGGTCCTTGTTAATAGCGATAATGGTGCCGGAACCGCTCATACCTGCCACATGCTGGATGGCGCCGGAGATGCCACAGGCAATATAGATCTTTGGCCCTACGGTTTTGCCTGTCTGTCCAACCTGATGGGCATGGGCGATCCAGCCGGAATCCACCGCAGCGCGTGAAGCGCCGACAACGCCACCCAGCAGGTCGGCCAGCTCTTTAAGCGGCGCAAAGCCTTCCGGTCCGCCCACGCCGCGTCCTCCGGACACGATAATCTCAGCCCCCTCCATGTCCACGTTCTCAGCGCCCAGCTCATGGATCACTTCCACCAGGCGGGTGCGGATGCGGTCGGCTGTGATGTGGATTTCTTCCTCAATCACTTCCACCTGGCGCGACTCTTCCCGCTCTCCCTTTTTGAACACGCCCGGGCGGACGGTCCCAATCTGCGGCCGGTGATTGGGGCAGAGGATGGTAGCCATCAGATTGCCGCCAAATGCGGGGCGGGTCCATGCCATATTGCCTGACTCCTCGTCTATGTCAAGTCCCGTACAATCCGCGGTGAGGCCTGTCCTCAGACGGCAGGAGATACGAGGACCCATATCCCGTCCTTCGTTGGTTGCGCCGATCAGCATGGTGTCAGGACCATATTTTTCCACCAGGGCGCATATGGCATCCGTATATGCGTCCGTGGTGTAGTGCTTATATTCTTCTCCGTCCACCGCAATCACCTTGTCGGCTCCGTATTCCATGGCGGCCTTCACGGCTCCGCCGATATTGCAGCCCACAACAACCCCTACCAGCTCCCCGCCTTGCTTGTCAGCCAGGCGTCTGCCCGGATTCAAGAGCTCCAGGCCAACATTTCTGGCATTTCCTTCCTCATCTGTCTCTATAAATACCCATAAGTTCTTATTCTTCACGTCCATGACCAAATCCTCCCTGTTAGATAATGTGCGCATCGCTGAGCATTGTAAATAATTTCCTGGCCGATGCTTCGCTGCTGTCCTCAGCAATCTTAATCCCACCCTGTTTTTGGGGAGGCGTGAAGCTCTTCTTAACCTTTGTAGGTGAGCCCTTCAGCCCGATGCAAGCCGGGTCCACCGGGATGTCCTGGGCGGTCAGGGTCGGAATCTGGGCGCGCCCTGCGGCCAGCTTGGATTTGATCGTTGGGAATCTGGGGTCAAAGAAGGGTTTTGTAACTGTGATGACGCAGGGCATTTTAGCCGCAAGTATCTCAAATCCCTCCCCGGTCTCCCTTTTCACCAGAACTTCGCCGCCTTCTACCCTGGCTTCAACTGCATATGTAACCTGGGGATAATCAAGGTGCTCCGCAATCTCAGGCCCCACCTGGGCCGTGTCGCCGTCAATGGCCTGTTTGCCGCAGAAGATGATATCGAATCTGCCTTCTGTCTCCTCCAGCTTATTGATCGCCGTTTTCAGGGTGTAGCTGGTTGCAAGGGTATCGGCGCCGCCAAAGGCCCTGTCGCTGATTAAATATGCTTTGTCGCCGCCCACCGCAAGGCATTCCTTAAGAGCGGCCTTGGCCTGGTCCGGCCCCATGGACAACAGCGTAATCTTAGTCTCCGGCGTGGCATCTTTGATGCGGGCGGCTATTTCCAGCGCATATGCGTCAAATGGATTGACGATGCTGGGAACGCCTGCCCGGATCAACGTGTTGGTTACCGGATCAATCTTAATCTCAGTTGTATCCGGTACTTGTTTAATACAAACTAATATATTCATATATTCCACCTCTTATTTTCTAAATTTGCAGCTGTATACAATGATACCATCCTTTATGCCCAGGTCCAGTTCACCGGACTCCGCCATATACTCAACGATGGAACGGATGATCCGTTCCATTAGGCGGGCCTTCGGCACATTCTTCACCGGGATATTCATATAGGCCAATGCCTTCCTCACCATCTGCTCCAGGGAAAATTCCGGCCCGGCCATCCTGCGCATGGACTCCAGAACCCTTTCAAACGCCTCCCGGTTGGCCGATGACACCGCTTTTATGTCCTTAAAAACCCCGCAGTGTGACAGGATACAGGCAGAACCGTCCAGGACCTCCATTCGTTCCATGGTTTTTAGCGCTGACTTCCAGTCCAGCATATATACAAACTTTTCCCGGGTGACTTCCCCAGGCCCCAGGTAACAGTCTCCCAGATAGTGTACACCATCCGGGGTTGTGAAGCCAATCTGGCTGGCCGCATGGCCCGGCAGGCCGAATACCTCAAAACGGACTCCGCACACTTCCGTCCAGGCAGCTCCATCCTCAATGATTCTGTCGGCCTTGCACAACATATTGGTAAAATCCTTCCTGATTTCATCCACTGTACAGGAATAGAAGCAGGATTTCAAGGCATCTGCATCGTGGACCACCCCCGCGTCGAGGGTGGTCATAATACATTCACATCCAAATTTTTCACGGAGCCAGGCGTGATTTCCCACATGGTCATAATGAGCATGACTGGTGAGAACCGCCTTTACCCGGATATCCAGGGCAGCCAGATAGGAGGAGAGCTCCTCCCGGTCAAACCAGGAACCGGAATCCATCAGAATCCATTCCTTAGGGGTAAGGCAATATATGGGTATGCAGTTGCCCCTTAAGAACAGGCAGCCCGTATTGCCCTCAATGTGTTGATATCCGGCCATTTTCTTCCTCCATCAGTTTTCTTGCCATCTCACGAAGCTTGAATTTCTGAACCTTTCCGGTGGTCGTATGGGGCCAGGTGCCGCTGTCCGTGAAGAAAAAGTACCGGGGCATCTGATAGGAGGCCAGTGTTTCCCTGCAATAGTCCACAACGCGGTCCCTTGTTTCCTGGCCGGGATTGGGGCTGCCGGTATCCACAAATGCGGCGCCAATCCATCCCAGCTTCTCGTCCGGCACACCCACTGTCTCTACCATCGTCACCTGATCACACTTGGATATAATCTTATCCAAATACTGGGGAGATACATTCTCACCGTTGATCTTATACATATCGTTGCAGCGGCCCAGGAATTTTAAGTAACCCCTGTCGTCAAAATATCCCACATCTCCTGTTCTCAGCCATCCGTCCTCATCGATGGCCAGGTCCGTGGCCTCTTTGTCCCGGTAATAGCCTTTGGTCACGATAGGTCCCCGGCACACCAGCTGGCCGCAGTTTCCATAGGGCAGTACCCTGCCGTCCTCGTCGATTACTCTGTATTCTATCACATTTTTGCCAAGCTGTTCTTCCCCTGCCGGGCCGCCATAGAGAACCTTCCCCACCCGTCCGGATAGAATGGCATCGTCATCCTCAGGGTCTGTCTGCATGGATGCCCCGCTGACCTCCGTCATTCCATATCCTGTGATCACTTCCTGCACATGGAGCTTCCTGCGGATGGCTTTCCACACCCACTTGGGGCAGATGGATGCTGAACAGTACACCCCGTGAAGCGTTGACAGGTTGTAGCGATCCAGATCCGGACACTGGAGTATTTTGATCATAAGGGAAGGCACGCTCAGGATATCGTTGGCCCCGTAGGCCTCCATTGCGCTGAGGGCCTTTTTTGCCTCAAACTTTCCACTGGTGATGAGGATGCTGCCCTCCACCAGTACCGCGGCCAGAAGCCCCTCCACGTAGCCGTATACATGGAACAGCGGGAGAGGGACATAGATCCTGCGCCCACTTTCAAAGCCACGGTTCACACAGCTGGCAAATGCGCTGCGCCAGAGCATATCATGGGACAGCATCACTCCTTTGGGCCGCCCCGTGCTTCCGGAGGTGTAGATGATGTCGGATATCCCGTCCGCGTCCACAAAGGGTTCCCTGGAGAACGGAGTGTGTCCTTTCTCCAGAAATACTTCCCATGGAATACACCTTTCCCCTTTTCCGCTGCCACCGTCCAAGCAGATAATATGGCGCAGATCGGGACAGTTCTCAGGCGCGCTCATGTCGGAGGGCCGTTCCATAATCAGGAACCGGGCTTCTGTCTGTCCCAGAATGTAGGCCAGCTCCTGGGGGCCTGTGTTCCGGTTGACAGGAACCTTCACCGCCCCTATTTTAGCCAGGGCAAATGTAACAGTGATAAATTCAAGACGGTTGCTCAGGGCCACGGCTACACATTCACCTTCCCGCAGCCCCAATTCTTCCAGAGCCGCGCTGACACGGCCCACTTCCCTGAGGATTTCCCCGTAAGTGGAGCATTTCCCCTCCGCTATCAGAAAATTACGCTCCGGGCACGCAGCGGCCTTTAGTGCGAACCCTTGGTACAGTGTTATCTTCGTCCACTGGGGACATCGGGCCAAAAATTCCTTCCGGCGTTCCTCTAAAGCTTTCATTTTTTCTTCCTTTTAAGGGTTTTTAATACAGGATCAGTCCCAGGCCAACACACAGCAGCAGGTTTACAAATGCCAGAACCACTGTAATCATGAACAGGTGCTTATACGCCTCTTTGTGGGTCAGATCGCAGGCTGCCATGGTGGTAATCATAACGCCATTCCACGGGAGGGAATCCAATACGATACATGCACAGGAGGCAATCCGGTGCAGGATTTCCGGGTTAACGCCCATGGCCAGATACTTATCAGCCAAGGTAGAGCAGGCGAGAGCCACGCCGCCGATACCTACAGCTGTGGAGGTGTTCATGATGGAGCCGATTGCATTCTGGGCGCCTACCACCAGTGTGTCCATCTTGTCGTTGATATTCTTCCAGAACAGGATATAACCAGCAATCACGCCACACAGCATGGCAATATTTACATCCATGTTGAACCCGTTCAGAACAATGATAATAACTGCAATGGGAATCAGTCCCACAACCGGATTGATTGCCTTCTTCTCCGCGCTTTCTTTTAAAAGCCTGGAGATCTTCTCTGTGGGCACGAAGCAATCGCCCTTTTTCTGCATACGCTTGTTTTCCAGAATCAGATACAGGTTGGCTACCAGATAGAAGAAAATGGCGCAGATAACACTTACAAGGGGCGCTGCCTTGACCGTGGTTCCAAGATAAGTAGTGGGGATAACGTTGCAAAGGCCCGGTGAACCCCATAAAATGTTGGGAGCGGTGAAGGCGCCGGCTGCAATAGCGCCGGGGATCAGCTTGCGGCTGATATTCGCTTCTTTAAATAATACCAGCGCGATGGGATAAATTGCGAATACCAGTACAAAACAGGAAACGCCGCCATAGGTCAGAACAAATGCAGCCACGCTCACACCCCAGATCGCGTATCTGGAACCCAGCTTTGAGCCAAGCCAGTTACCGATGGAGTATGCTGCGCCGGATACGTCCATGATCCGTCCGAAAATCGCACAAATCAAGAACAGGATAAAGTAGGATTTGATAAAACCAACCATAGCGTCCATATAGTCCCCGGTCAGGGTACCCAGTACGTTAAGGCCGGACAGCAGCGCCATCAGGGCCGCACACAGAGGCGCGGCAACAATAATCGGAACCTTTTTATACATCAAGATTACAAGAAGAGTAAACGCTAATAATACACCCATATTTTTTCTCCCTCTATTATTTCTCAGTTGTACGTTTCTTTGACATATTATAAATTATGTATACCAGCACGAATGCCGCCGCCGCGAATATCCCCGCTATGATAAACGCCATGTTGTAGGAGCCGCTGGCATTTTTTACTGCCGATGCGGTCATTGGCCCTATAAGGGCAGCGATTCCATAGGCTGTAAATACGATTCCATAGTTGATTCCCATATTCTTAAGCCCGAAATTCTCGGACACGATATTGGGGAATACGGAGAGGACCCCGCCAAAGCAGACACACATCAAAATAAGTGCCGATACAAATATTACAAACCCCTTTGCCTGTGACAATACGACCATGCCCACCGTGCTGGCGGCCAGGGATATCATGATTGTCTGGTAGCGGCCGATCCGGTCCGACAGAGCGCCCATGGACATGCGGCCCAGGAAATTGGCCACGGCCATGATCCCCACTAAAAGGGCTGCCTGGGAACTGCTGATCCCCGCGATCTCCTTTCCGATGGTGGAGGCGTGTCCGATGAGCATGAGCCCTGATACGCAGCCCCCCAGGAAGGCGGGCCAGATCAGATAGAAACGCTTGTCCCTGAACATCTCCCTCCAGTTTTTGTCGGCCGGGAGCTGCATGGCAGCAGCGGCGCTGCCTGATTTATAACCCTCGGGCGCCCATCCCGGTTCCGGCGTGTCCGTCATGAGGCTGGCGCAGAACATGAGAACCAGGAATGCGGCGCCTACGATTCTGAAGGCCATGGACACATTATACTTTTCTAGCAGCATATTTGCCAATGGCGCTACCACCAGAGAAGACAGGCCCGTTGCGCCGGTAATGAGACCCGAGGCAAATCCTTTTTTGTCCGGATACCATCGTACCGCAGTGGTGATGCTGGGGTTGTAGGCCATGCCGGAGCCCAGCGCGGTCATGACGCCAAATGTCAGGTAGAGCTGCCACAGTTCTCCCACACAGCCTGTCAGGAACCATCCGCCGCCCCACATGACACTGGCCGCCAGCATCAGCTTCTTCGGCCCGAATACGTCCAGAATCTTGCCTCCGGCGATTCCGAAAAATGAGAGCATCAGCGACATTAGGGAATATGCCAGGGTTACCTGGCCGTAGTCCCAGTTACGGTATTCGGCCAGTGAACCCGAGAACACACTCCATGCATAAACCCCTCCGCAGCAGAATGCGTTGACAAACAGCGCCGACAGTATGACGCTTCTGTTCCTTTGTTTTTCCACGGTCATGGACTGTCTCCTATCATAAAATCCCCATTTCCGCCGCCTTGAAGGTAAGCTCGTCACGGAATTTAGGATGGGCAATGGCAATCAGGGACTCCGCCCTCTGCCGTTCCGTCCGGTACTTGAGGTTCGCGACTCCGTACTCTGTTACAATGTAATTCACATCATATCTGGATATGGTGGTCACATTCCCCGGCGCGAAATACGGGACAATCTTGGATATGGTATCATTCCTGGCGGTGGAGTTCAGCGCCAAGATGGACTTGCCGCCCTCGGACAGCTGTGATCCCCTCACATGATCCAGTTGGCCGCCGATACCGCTGTACTGGCGTCCGCCCACTGTCTCTGAGTTCACCTGGCCCTTTAAGTCCACCTCCATACAGGAATTGATGGAGGTCTGCTTGTAGTTCTGTCCCACCACATACGGATCGTTGACGTAATCCACAGGATATACGGCGAACAGCGGATGATGGTTGATGAATTCATAGAACTTCTCAGATCCGGCCGCCTGGGCGCCGATACACAGCCCGGGATTCAGGGTCTTTCTGCTGTTATTGATGACGCCGGCTTCCACCAGCTCCATCATGGCCTCGGTCAGGGTCTCGGAATGGACGCCCAGATCCTTCTTATTCATCAGGTTTCTTGCAATGGCATCCGGGAGAGCGCCGATCCCCAGCTGAATGGTGGCTCCGTCCTCCACCAGCTCCGCCACATAGTCTGCGATAGTCTGGGTTTTGGCGTCGATCTCCGCTCTTCCGATGGTGTAGAGGTCCGACTGTGCCGGTACAATGTAGTCAATCTTATCCAGGGATATTTTCTTCCCTCCAAGGGTTGGCATCTTGGGGTTGATCTGGGCGATGATCCGGTCCGCCGTGCGGGCCGCAGGCTCGGAGAAGCAGCATGCGTTGCCGAAACTGCACATTCCGTCCTCATCCGGCTCAGATACCTGGATGAACGCCCAATGTGGGTTCAGATCCGGGTTTTTGGCGAACATGTCAGGCCAGCGGCTGAAGGTGGTTCCGCCGATGTAATCCACCCGTTTCTCCGCATATGCTTTGCGCGTCTTTGGCCCGATGAACAGGGAGGTGTGATGGAAAATGCCTTCGTACTCCGGCGCCACATAGGCGTTGGGGCCTGGGCTCATACCGTGTATAACCTCCACGCCTTTAAGTTCCTCCGACCGGTTCATCAATGCCTCCACCAGCGCCGGCGGCTCGCTTACCCAGTCGCCGAATATAATTTTTTCTCCTGATTTAACGTTGGCTACCGCTTCTGCCGCCGTATAAATCTTATCTGCATATTTTTCTTTCCAATCCATAAATCAGTATCCGCCTTTCCGTGATGTGTCAGAACAACGAGAATCCGCCGTCCTCCAACAGTGTGACGCCCGTGATATAGGTAGCGTCGTCGCTGCCCAGGTACAATGCGGCGGCAGCGGCCTCCTCCGGCTCGCCGAAACGTCCCATGGGAATGTTGCGCAGGAATTTCTCACAGCGTTCCGGGTCAAAACGGGTGCCCTCCGTAATCCTGGTGACGCTGGTGCCGGGGCCCACCGCGTTGACGCGGATACCATAGGGAGCCATCTCCAGGGCAGCCCACTTGGTGAACTGGGTTACGCCGCCCTTGCTGGCGCTGTAGGCGCCTGTATTGGTGGATACGATGGTGGAGGCGATGGAGCTTGTGTTAACCACCACACCCTTGATTTCCCTCTCCACCATGGAACGCAGCACCGCCTGGTTTACGAAGAACATGCCGTTGAGGTTGATATCGATGACCTTGCGCCACGACTCCTCTGTGGTGTCAAGCAGGCTCTGGCGGCCGATAATCCCCGCGTTGCTGAACAGCACGTCAATCCTTCCGAAGTGTTCCAATACCTTTCCCACTGCCTCATCCACGGATTGTTTCTCCGCCACATCACAGTATGCCAGGAAGATATCCTCCCCGCGCCCCGCATATTCTTTTTCCATGGCGCCGGTGTCAATATCCAGGGCCGCTACCTTGGCCCCTTCATCCACCAGCCGTTTTACCATGCTCAGGCCGATCCCGTTTGCCGCCCCTGTTACCACTGCGATCTTGCCCTCATAACGTTTAATCTGCATATATGTATACCTTCCTTTCTATGTCCGTCTTACCCTTTTTTGTATCGTATCCGGCGCCTATTCCTTGTCCTCCGGCGCGCTCCAGTACAGCATGGTCGCCATGCTTCCAACCTGGCATACCTGTCCGTCCTGGTTGAGAATTGTATACTGGATGTTCAGAATGCCGCGGTCCGGTTTGGATTTGGACTGTTTAGCCTCCAGCACTTCCACCTCACAGTGGATGGTGTCGCCGATTTTGATGGCTCCCACGAATTTCCACTCCGTGCTCAGCGCAGCAATGGCGGAACCGTCCACCAGCCCCATACGCCCCCAAAGCCCTGTGGCGATGCCCGCTCCTAAGAGCCCGTGGGCAATCCTGCTCTTAAAAGGCAGGCTTTCCGCGTAGGTCCTGTCCGTATGGATGGGATTGTTGTCCCCGGTGATCCCCGCGAACAGCACGACATCCGTCTCTGTTACCGTCCTTGACAAGGTAGTAAATTTATCTCCCACATTAAATTCGTTTAAGTACAAAAATGAACGTTTCATCGTAACCCTCCTATTTTCAGCGCGTCATCAATATTCAGCGCGTCATCAATATTCCTTCAAAACATGTCTTCCGACTACCATGCGGCAGATCTCAGAGGTTCCCTCGCCGATGGTGAGAAGCTTTGCGTCGCGGTAGAAGCGCTCCACCTCATACTCATTGCAAAGTCCGTATCCGCCCATGATCTGAAGACCCATATCGCAGACTCTTACGCACATTTCAGAACAGTACATCTTCGTCATGGTCGCTTCCTTGCTGAACGGAACGCCGTTGTCGCTCATGCGGGCCGTATTGTACATCATTACTCTGCCTACCTCGATCTCGGTAGCCATCTCGGCCAGCTTGAATGCAACCGCCTGGTTCTCACAGATCGGATGACCGAAGGTCACGCGCTCCTTGGAGTATTTTGCGGCCCGCTCCAGGACGCCCTGGGCCATGCCTACTGCAACAGCTGAGATTGCGATACGGCCGTCGTCCACGCACTTCATGAAGATCGGGAATCCGCGGTTTAGCTCACCCACCAGATTCTCCTTGGGAATCCGCACATCTGTAAATGACAGCGGGCAGGAGTAGGAACAGCGGTTGCTCATCTTCTCCTCAGGTTTGCCCACCTCAAAGCCAGGAAGGCCGGCTGGAACAAGGAAAATGGAGATACCGCGGCTGCCCTTGGCTTCCAGATCGGTCTTGGCTGCTACCAGGAAGGTGGAAGCGTAGGTGCTGTTGGTGATAAATGCCTTGGAGCCGTTGATGACCCACTCATCCCCATCCAGTACCGCGGTGGTACGGATCTGCGCCGCGTCGGAACCGGACTGAGGCTCGGTCAGTGCAAATGCGCACAGGGTCTCGCCCATGGCTGCGGGCTTTAGGAATTTCTGCTTCTGTTCCTCTGAGCCTGCCATGAGGATCGGCATGCTGCCCAGGGAAGCGTGGGCGTCAATGATGGATGCCAGGGAAGAGGAATGGCGGGCAATCTGTTCCATCACCAGCACATCGCTCAGATGATCCAGCCCTGCGCCGCCGTATTCTTCCGGCACGCACACGCCTAAAAATCCCATCTCCGCGCACTGTTTTACCTCAGCCATGGGAAATTCATGCTTTGCATCCAGCTCCGTCACGGTGGCTGCCACCACCTCGTCGGCAAATTTCTTTGCCAGTTCCTGAATCATCAGCTGATCCTCGGTTAAAAAATATTTGTTCATAAGCCCCTCCTTAATAGTGGTATATAATAGTTGTAAAAAATTTAACAATC
>URUZ01000020.1 GCA_900551225.1 uncultured Clostridium sp. | reverse complement strand
CCATAGTGAGCTTCACATTGTCGCAGCCCAGCGCCAGGACATAGCTTTGGAGCTTCCGGAACACCTTCTCAGGGCTTTGGCCCGGAACCAGGCGGATATCCAGCAGGGCCTCCGCCTGTGCGGGCACCACGCCGTCGGCCCCAGTGCTGATGCTGCATATATTGAGGGAAGGCATGCCCAAAAGCCTGGGGTAGAAATCCGGTCCATAGCCCGCAGATCTGGCCTCATACATGGCATTCAGCCGGTCCTCGGAGGCGGGCAGCTCCTTCATAGCTGCAAGCTCCCGGTCCGAGTAAGGCAGCATATCGTCATAAAATCCGGGAACCAGCACCCGGTCCCCCTGTTTCAGGCTGTGCAGCAGCTCCACCAGCTGCCATGCGGCTGAGGGCAGCACCGGGGCGTAGCGGGAGTGGACATTTCTGTTCATTGTCCTGACAGTGAGGCGGACACTGAGATCCCCCTTGGCCCCCAGCGCAATGACAGGCAGCCCGCAGGGGTCCCTGGGACCATCGCTGAAATAGACCAGGTCCGCTTTCAGTTCATCCCTGTGTTCCCTGAGGAATTCCGGCAGCCCGCGGCTTCCCTCCTCCTCACAGCCCTCAAACAGGAAAATGAGATTGACCGGCACATCAATCCCTCTGGCCCGGTAATACTCCAGGGCCTTTAAGTGGGCCATCAGCGGCGCTTTGTTGTCCGCGCTGCCTCTGGCATACACCTTCTGTTCATGGATACGGGGGACAAAAGGATCGGACAGCCACTGGGAGAGATCCCCAGGCGGCTTCACGTCATAGTGGGCGTAGATCAGCACGGTCCGTTTGTCCGGGCAGCTGCCGTAACGGCCCAGCAGCAGGGGATGGGGCAGCAGCGGGTACTTGACAGCGGCAATATCCAGTTCTTCCATTTTTTCCCTGAGAAAGTCACAGCACAGTTCAATGCCCTGGCCCGTGGCACTGACGCTGGGCCTGCGCACCAGCTCCAGCCAGTCGTTTAACAGGCGGTCCTCATGTTCATGGAGATAGGAGCGCACATCGGAAAGTAAATCAGCAGTCATAGTCATATAGGTTCCTTTCCATATTGATACAAAAAATCCCCCAGCTGATGCTGAGGGATTCAGAGTGGAAGCAAGGAGGCTCGAACTCCTGACCTCTCGCGTGTGAGGCGAGCGCTCATCCCGGCTGAGCTATGCTTCCGTATATGTAATTACCAATTTCATACATTAATATTGTATCACGACTTTAAAATATGTCAAGCAGTAATGAAAAACATTTTTCTGCATATGATGAAATATAGCTTGTTACAGACTGGGGGATTCTATGAGACGAATATGCGGACTAATGCTTTTTTGCTTCGCAGCCGGCATGGCAGTGTTGTTATTTATACCTGAAACCATTTTCACCATTCTGTTCATTGTGGGCTGTCTGGTGCTGGGATATAACTTGTTTTGTTGTTAGGACGTAATTGAAGATTGAAAAAGAACTCCGGGCCATCATGCCCGGAGTTCTAAATTTAAGCGATTAAGCTCTCTCTACTAAGCCAGAACGTAAGCAGGAAGTACATACGTACATTTTCTGGGTTCCGCCATTGACCTTCACCTTAACAGATTTTACGTTCGCTTTCCACATCTTATTGGCTCTTCTATGAGAATGACTCACACTATTACCGAAATGAGCTGCCTTTTCGCAGATTGAACACTTAGCCATACTTGCACCTCCTTAATTACACAAATTGGATCTCTATATAAAAATCCACAACAAATGTATGATAACAGAAAGTACGAAAATTTGCAAGTGAAAATCAAAAATTTATTTCTTTTTTGTAGAAAATAGTGTATACTGTTTTCTAGCACATCAATCCGTAGGTGAAGTCTGCCCATTTGGGCCTTTTCCTTGGAAAACTATAAATGAGATAGGAGGCACGTGTATGAAGGGAAGAATCAGTAATAAGATGGGCGAGATTCAGATCAACCCGGATGTAATATCTTTGTATGCAGGTACCACCGCAGTGGAATGCTTCGGTATAGTAGGAATGGCGGCTGTAAGCATGAAGGACGGTCTTGTAAAGCTTTTGAAACGTGAAAGCCTGACCCATGGAATCAATGTACAGATCAATGACAATAAGATTTCTGTGGATTTTCATGTAATCGTATCCTATGGTGTCAGCATATCCGCAGTTGCTGACAATTTAATCGAGAGCGTGAAGTATAAAGTCGAAGAATTCACCGGCATGGAGGTTGAGAAGATCAATGTCTATGTAGAAGGTGTGAGAGTGATTGATTAAAGGAGGAAGTTACCCGTGGGTACAAATACGATTGACGCAGCGAGCTTGCAGCGTGCCTTTCTGGCGGCTGCAAAGGAGCTGGAGGCCAGGAAAGAATGGATTAACGAACTGAATGTGTTTCCAGTGCCGGACGGTGATACAGGAACCAATATGAGCCTGACCATAATGGCGGCTGCCAGAGAAGTGGCTGCGCTGGAGAATCCCGATATGAAGGATCTGGCGAGAGCCATTTCATCAGGTTCCCTGCGCGGGGCAAGAGGCAATTCAGGCGTTATCCTTTCCCAGCTGTTCAGAGGCTTTACAAAGGAGATCAAGAGTGTGGAAGCCATTGACTGCACCACCCTGGCCAACGCTATGGTGCGCGGCACGGAGACTGCCTACAAGGCGGTCATGAAACCCAAGGAGGGCACCATTTTAACTGTGGCAAAAGGCATGGCCGACAAGGCCATGGAGCTGGCTGCCCAGACCGACGATATATTGGAACTGATCAGGGAAGTCATCAGCCACGGCGATTATGTGCTGAGCCAGACTCCGGAGATGCTTCCCGTGCTGAAACAGGCCGGCGTTGTGGATTCCGGCGGCCAGGGACTGATGCAGGTGGTCAAGGGTGCTTATGACGGCCTCACCGGCAAGACTGCGGATTTCACCCTGGAGACAGGCGCAGCTGCGCAGAGACCGGTCCAGTCCGCAGGCCCTGTGGACCGCAGCAATATAGACACGGCCGATATCAAGTTCGGCTACTGTACGGAGTTTATCATCAACCTGGAGAAGCACTACGGCGAAGAGGACGAGGAGGCCTTTAAGACATATCTGGAGTCCATCGGCGATTCCCTGGTGGTGGTGTCCGACGATGAGATGGTGAAGGTCCATGTGCATACCAACCATCCGGGCCTGGCATTTGAGCGGGGACTGACATACGGCTCCTTGTCCAGGATGAAGATCGACAACATGCGGGAGGAGCACGAGGAACGCCTGATCAAGGATGCGGAAAAGCTGGCCCGGGAGCAAAAAGAACAGAAGGAACAGAAGGCCCAGGAAATGCCGGTCCAGAATAAAAAGTATGGTTTTATCGCCGTTTCCAGCGGTGACGGGCTGTCCGAGATATTTAAAGGCATTGGAGCCGACTACCTGATTGAGGGCGGACAGACCATGAACCCCAGCACAGAGGATATGCTGAATGCAATTGACCATGTGCCCGCGGACAACATCTTCATACTGCCCAACAACAAGAACATCATCATGGCGGCCCAGCAGGCCAGTGCCCTGGTGGAAGATAAGAACATCATCGTAATCCCCTCCAAGACAGTGCCCCAGGGTATCACGGCGCTGGTTAATTTCATGCCGGATCTGCCGGTGGAGGAGAATTTAGAGAATATGACCCATGAGATGGGCATTGTAAAGACTGCCCAGATCACCTACGCGGTGCGCACCACCAATATTGACGGGATGGACATCGAGCAGGGGGATATCATGGGACTGGGTGACCATGGCATGCTGGCTGTGGGCAAGGCAATCGAATCCACTGCCATGAACGCACTGAAGGAAATGATCGACGAAGCTTCTGAGCTGGTGACCATATATTATGGCTGTGAGGTGGCCAGGGAGGATGCAGAGCGTCTGTCCGGCCAGGTAAAGGAAGCCTTCCCTCAGGCAGAGATTGAACTGCAGTACGGCGGACAGCCGATCTACTATTATCTGATCTCAGTGGAGTAGGAATTCTGGGAAATTTTCCTTGTAATTTCCTGGAAAATATGTTAATTTATAGTCAAATACATGTTCCATATTATCTAAAGAGAAAAGAGGCGTCCGCTTATGGCAAGATGGACAGTTGATGAACCGTTGGGGCAGCCGGATGACTTTGTGGAATTCTTTATGAACGACTATCTGGTAAAGAATGGCTTCAGAAAGACAATCCGCAAAGGGGAGGAAGTCTGGCAGGAGGGGGACGGTCTTTTGACCATGGCCCGCTTCATCAGGTATTCCTATGGAAACGGAATCCTGCATTTGGAGGCCTGGATCGGTCTGTTCAGGGAAAATGCTTTAAAGGGTTTCATGGGTGCATACCCCAAAAAGGTGTTCCGTGACAGCCTGGAGGAGATGCTCCGGCTGCTTCACCAGCCTCTGCCCCAGCCAGGGCAGGAGGGGATGGGCCAGCAGCCCATTGTAGTGCAGGTGGCGGATCATTCCAATATGGCCGTGCCGGCCACGGTGTGTGCGGTCCTGGGCATTATAACGGCTGTGCTGATCCCCATTTTGGGAATTCTCTTTTCAGGATTGGGGCTTGCCTTTGGACAAAAGGCCCGGAATTCCGTAAAATGCGGACTGGCTAAGACCGCAGTGATTCTTGGAACAATCGGAATGGCGCTGGCGGTTATCCGCATTTTTGCCGGTTTATTCCTGAGCCTGGCATTATTTTTATAATTCAATATGAAAAGGAGAATCTAATATGAATGAAGAGAGAATGAATCAACCTTATTCACAGGCCGGTGCTTATACTGAATCCCTGGGACATTATACAGCGAAGACCTTTGCCTGGATGTTTGCAGGGCTGCTGCTGACCTTTGCGGTGGCTGTGGGAATCGAGTCCACTGGTCTTGTTTACACACTTTATGATATTCCCTATTGGCCCTATGTACTGCTCTTTGCAGAGCTGGGCGTTGTGGTCTATATGTCCGCCAGGATCAACAAGATCGGCGTAGGCGTTGCCAGATCCCTGTTCTTCGTGTATGCGGCTCTGAACGGTGTTGTATTTTCCGCGTACTTAATCATCTTTGACCTGACGATCCTGTGGACCGTGTTCCTGGTGACATCTTTGTTCTTCGGAGTGATGGCGCTGATTGGGTATTTCAGCAAGGTGAATTTTAGCGGAATCAAGCCCTTTATGACAGCCGGACTGCTGTTCCTGTGCGGTTTCTGGATTCTGGGTATGTTCATCAACCTGGAAGCATTTGAGATGATCGCATGCACAGTGGGCATTTTCATCTTCCTGCTGTACACTGCGTATGATACCAAGAAGATCAAAGCCAACTATGAATTTTACGGCAACATGCCGGAGATGGCTGCAAAGGCTTCCATTTTCTCAGCCCTTCAGCTGTATCTGGATTTCATCAACCTGTTCCTGTACATTCTGCGGATTTTAGGGCGGAAGAGGAACTGATATCGTTTCATTACTTAAGGGTTATAATGAGTTTTCTCAGGCAGCTGCCTGCCCCCAGCGGGCTGGCGGCTGTTTTCAATAGCAGAACAAAAAAGGAGGCAGCAATATGTTAATTGGAGCACTGGAAGCCGGCGGGACCAAGATGGT
Source organism: uncultured Clostridium sp. (assembly GCA_900551225.1). Classification (GTDB taxonomy): domain Bacteria; phylum Bacillota; class Clostridia; order Lachnospirales; family Lachnospiraceae; genus Enterocloster. The sequence continues at coordinate 19,159 of URUZ01000020.1, read as the reverse complement.
CTGTGCAGTGGGCAGAGAGGACGGCACGATTGTGGAGCAGATGTCCATTCCAACCACCACACCGGAGGAAACTGTATCAAAAATCACCGCTTATTTTAAGGACAAGGAGATTGCGGCGCTGGGCGTTGCAGCCTTTGGACCGGTGGATGTGAAGCCGGAGTCAGATACCTATGGCTTCATTTTGGACACGCCCAAACTGGCTTGGAGACATTTTGACCTGCTGGGAGGGCTTAAGAAGGAGCTGGACGTGCCCATGGGCCTGGATACGGATGTGAACGGCTCCTGTCTGGGCGAGCTGACCTACGGCTGCGCCAAGGGTCTGGACAGCGTGATCTATATAACCATCGGCACCGGCGTTGGCGTTGGCGTCAGTGTGGGAGGCCGTCTGCTCCATGGGATGCTGCACCCTGAGGGCGGCCACATTCTGCTGGACCGGCATCCGGACGACCCTGAGGGAGGGATCTGCCCTTACCACAAAAACTGTATGGAAGGTTTCGCCAGCGGCCCATCCATTGAAGCCAGATGGGGGGAGAAGGCCCTGGCTCTGGTGGACCGGCCGGAGGTGTGGGAGATGGAGAGCTACTACATTGCCCAGGCTCTGGTGAACTACATTATGATTCTGTCCCCACAGAAGATCATACTGGGCGGCGGTGTGATGCACCAGGAGCAGCTGTTCCCCATGATCCGCAGCAAGGTGACAGAGATGATCGGCGGCTATCTGAACACCAGGGAACTGCAGGATATGGACAACTACATTGTGCCCGCCAGCCTAAATGACAATCAGGGCATCATGGGCTGTATTAAGCTGGGGCTGAATGCACTATGCTGAATCAGGAACCCATCAGCACTCTGAAGGGCATTGGGGACAAGACGGCCAAGCTTTATGAAAAGCTAGGGGTTTACACCGTGGCGGATCTGCTTTCCTATTATCCCAGGGCCTATGATTCCTTTGAGGAGCCGGTGCCTGTGGGGCAGCTTAGGGAGGACACTGTGATGGCGGTGCAGTCCGCGCTGGTTAAACCTGCGGATCTGCTGCGTTTTAACCACATGCAGGTGGTCTCCCTGCAGCTGAAGGACCTGACCGGTTCCCTTCAGGTGTCCTGGTTCAACATGCCCTACATGCGGGCCAACCTAAAGACCGGCGAGATCTATGTGTTCCGCGGCCGGGTGGTGAAGAAACGGGGCCGCATGGTGATGGAGCAGCCTGAGGTATTTACCCCGGAAGCCTATGCCGGGCTGGTGCATTCCATGCAGCCCATATACGGCCAGACAAAGGGGCTGGGCAACAAGGCCATTGTGAAGGCCCAGACCCAGGCGCTGTCCACCCGCAAGATGGAGCGGGAGTACATGCCCGGGGATCTGCGCAGGAAATACCAGCTGGCGGAGATCAATTACGCGGTGGAGCACATCCACTTCCCATCTGACCAGAGCGAACTGCTGTTTGCCAGGAAACGTCTGGTATTTGATGAGTTCTTCTTATTTCTGGTGGGCGTGCGTAAACTGAAGGAGAGGCGGGCAGATAAGCGCTCGCCTTATACCATGGAGCGCTGTCCCCAGGTGGAGGCAGTGAAAAAGAGCCTTCCCTACAGTCTGACCGCGGCCCAGGAACGGACCCTGGACGAGGTGATGAAGGATCTGAGCGGCGGCCTGGTGATGAACAGACTGGTGCAGGGAGATGTCGGCTCGGGTAAGACCATTGTGGCTGTGCTGGCCCTGCTGAATGCGGCGTTTAACGGCTTCCAGGGGGCCTTGATGGCGCCCACTGAGGTGTTGGCCAAACAGCATTTTGAATCCATCACCAGCCTGCTGGAGGAGCAGGGTATAGATAAAGTGCCTGTGCTGGTCACCGGCTCCATGACAGCTAAGGAAAAACGGCTGGCCTATGAGAAAATCGCCAGCCATGAGGCGGATATTATCATCGGCACCCACGCCCTGATCCAGGAGAAGGTCCAGTATGACAGCCTGGCCCTGGTGATTACGGATGAACAGCACCGCTTTGGCGTGGGACAGCGGGAAATGCTCAGCAGCAAGGGCGGCGCGCCCCATGTTCTGGTGATGAGCGCCACGCCCATTCCCAGAACCCTGGCCATCATCCTGTACGGAGATCTGGATATATCGGTGATCGATGAGCTGCCAAAGGGACGCCAGCCCATTAAAAACTGTGTGGTAAACACCGGCTACCGGCCCAAGGCATACTCCTTTATTGCCCGCCAGGTGGAGGCCGGACACCAGGCATACGTGATCTGCCCCATGGTGGAGGAGAGCGAGATGATCGAGGCGGAGAATGTGCTGGACTACACCAAAATGCTTCGCAAGGAACTGCCCTCCTCAATTGCGGTGGAGTATCTGCATGGCAAGATGAAGGGCAAAGAGAAAAACCAGATTATGGAGCGGTTTGCGGCAGGTGAGATCCAGGTGCTGGTGTCCACCACTGTTATTGAGGTAGGGGTAAATGTTCCCAACGCCACGGTGATGATGATTGAGAACGCGGAGCGCTTCGGCCTGGCCCAGCTCCACCAGCTGCGCGGCCGGGTGGGCCGGGGCAGGGACCAGTCCTACTGTATCATGGTCAGCTGCACGGATGATGAGGGGACCAGCGAGAGGCTGGATATACTGAACCGCTCGGACGACGGTTTCTACATTGCCTCAGAGGATTTAAAGCTGCGCGGGCCGGGGGACATCTTCGGTATGCGCCAAAGCGGGGATATGGAATTCAGGCTGGCAGATATATTCACAGATGCCAATATCCTGAAGTCGGTTTCAGAGGAAGTGAACCTGCTGCTGGACCGTGATCCTGAGCTGGAGGAAGAAGGGCACGTGGAACTGAAACGGCGGCTGACTGATTATCTGGGGCAGAATTATGAGAAATTGAACCTGTAAATGCCGTCTCGGCGGCAGTCAATTGAAAGGGGAAGTACATTGATGAATGAGACAATGGAATGCATTTTAAGCAGAAGAAGCACCAGGAAGTTTCTAAATAAACCGATCCCCCAGGAGGACCTGGACCTGATACTCCAGGCGGCTCTTCACGCGCCCAGCGGCCAGGGGCTTCAGACCTGGCAGTTTACCCTGGTCAGAAACCGTGAGAAGATCCAGCAGCTGGCGGCAGCCATCAGGGAGGAACTGGACCGCCCCGGCTACAATATGTATGAGCCGGAAGTGATTCTGATCCCTTCTAATAATAAGGACAGCATTTTCGGCAGGGAGGACGATGCCTGCGCCCTGGAAAATATCTTTCTGGCAGCCCATTCCCTGGGCATTGGTTCCGTCTGGATCAACCAGCTCCAGAACGTCTGCGACCGCCCGGCCATCCGCCAGGTGCTGGACAGCTTCGGCATCCCTTCAGACCATGTGGTCTACGGTCTGGCAGCCCTGGGATATCCTGATGATACCAAGGCTGAGAAGGCCAGAATTGGGAAGGTCGTTGTGGTGGAGTGACAGGCTGGTCTGGATGGATGAGAGGTAAGAATTGATGGATAAAGCATTAAAACAGGCAATATTTAAGACCTTTGATGCCACAAACAAAAATTCAATCGAAGTAATATATGAACCATTGGAAAATGGGACTCATAAAACACACAGCAAAATAGGAGGCAGACCAAGCCTTCCCCAGGGGTTTCAATGGCCTTATTACGAGGGAATGTCCTTTGATAATACTACAGCTAACAGACCCCTGGCCTTTTTGGCGGAGATCCACCTGTCAGAGACTGCAGCGTATGATACGGACGGCCTGCTGCCGGCAGCGGGTGTTCTGAGCTTTTTCTATGAGATGGAAACCGAAAAATGGGGGTTTGACCCTAAGGACAAAGGCTGTGCAAGGGTTTTTTATTTTGAAGATGAAAATGTGCTCAGTGAAAGTGAATTTCCCGGGGACCTGCAGAGCGATTACCAGTTTCCGGAGTTTCTGCTGACCTTTAAGCAAAGAGTGAGCCTGCCCTATAGCGTAGAAGTGCCGGCCGGAGCAGAGGACTTGGATTGGGATGACTATGATCAGCTTAAAGAAGAATACGGCTGCCGTCCGGATGGCTGGGGCGACAGCACCAAACTGCTGGGATACCCGGATGTGATACAGAATCCCATGGAACAGGAGTGCGAGGAAGTAACAAGAGGATTTTATAATGGCGGCGAGCATGAAATCCCTGGTGATTTAGAGGATGAAATCCAGCAGGCAAGCAAGGACTGGATGCTGCTGTTCCAGATGGGGACAATCGAAAACGGAGATTTTGAGCTGATGTTTGGGGATTGCGGACATATTTATTTTTGGATCAAAGAGAAGGATCTGGCTGAAAAGAACTTTGACAATGTTTGGCTGATTCTGCAGTGCTGCTGATAAAGACTAAACGATGAACTTTTGCAAGTATTTCACCGAATACAAAGAAAACTCCCCGGGCCGTTTTATAAACAGTCCGGGGAGTTCTCACTTCATATTACCTTTTCTCTTCAGAAGGAATCAGGATTTATTTACCTGCCATCTGGCGCTCCTGGGCCTCGATCATCTTCTTAACCATATAGCCGCCTACGGAACCGTTCTGAGCAGAAGTCAGGTTGCCGTTGTAACCGTTGGTTAACGGTACTCCCAGCTCGCTGGCTACTTCCATCTTGAATCTGTCCATTGCTTCCTTTGCTTCGGGTACGTTTGTTCTGTTAGAATTGTTAGACATAATAACAGTCCTCCTTATAATTTTTGCCATTGATTTTCATAAGTGAATCATGGCTTGTTTTGTGGTACAATCATATTATATGATAATTCATTTATAATACACTAGAAGGTTTTGCGTAATCTGGAAGGAACTGGAAGAGGGTTCTATAAGGGCTTTATTCTCGTTAAATTCATAAAAAACCTCTTGTATATCTGTAATTTTCATATTATACTTGTGTGGAAAAGGGATATCCCAATTTTTGGAGTTATCATAATATAGCTAACAGGAGTCAGAATGAGAGTAATCGCAGGCAGTGCCAAAAGGCTGCCCTTAAAAACCGTGGAGGGAATGGATACGCGTCCAACCACCGATAGAATCAAGGAAACACTGTTCAATATGCTGCAGCCGTCCATTGGGGACTGCATGTTCCTGGATCTCTTCTCCGGAAGCGGTGCCATTGCTATAGAAGCTTTAAGCCGCGGCGCCAAGCTGGCGGTGCTGGTGGAGAACAACAGGGAAGCTCTGGAGTGTATCCGGGAAAATTTACAAAAAACAAAACTGGAAGATAACGCGCTGGTGAGGAAATGTGATGTTCTGACCGGCTTAAAGAGGCTGGAAGGCCGCGGCTATCTATTTGATATTATTTTCATGGACCCGCCTTATAATCATGATTATGAGTGCCAGGTTCTGGAATATCTGGCCGGGTCCGGCATGGCTGATGAGAATACCACCATCATTATAGAAGCGTCCAGGGAGACAGATACTGAGTGGATTACTTCCATGGGCTTCTGTCTGATAAAAGTAAAAGAATACAAGACCAATAAGCACCTGTTTGTTGGAAAGGGAGAAGCATAGATGAAAAAAGCGGTATACCCCGGAAGTTTTGATCCGGTGACTCTGGGTCATCTGGATATTATTGAACGCACCTCTAAGATGTTTGACAGGGTAATCATCGGAGTTTTGAATAATAAATCAAAGTCTCCGTTGTTTTCTGTGGAAGAACGTGTTAATATGTTAAAAGAGGTTACTGCCGATCTGCCCAACGTGGAGGTGCAGTCCTTTGCCGGATTATTGATTGACTTTGTCCGTAAGAATGATGCCCAGGTGATTGTAAGAGGTCTGCGGGCGATTACGGACTTTGAATATGAACTGCAGATGGCACAGACCAACAGGGTAATTGCGCCGGAATTGGATACCATTTTCCTGACAACCAACTTAAAATATTCCTATTTAAGTTCCAGCATTGTAAAAGAGATCGCGGAGTTTGACGGCGAGATCGATGCATTTTTGCATCCGCTGGTGGCTGAACGGGTGAAGGACAAGCTGGCCGGGAGATAATGGCATGGTAAGAGTTGAATGAGGAGATAGTTTAAGATGATGAGCAGAATTGAACAGTTGATCAGCGAGATTGAAGAATACATAGACACTTGTAAATACCAGGCACTGTCCAACACTAGGATTATCGTGAACAAGGAGGAGCTGGAAGAGCTCCTGGTGGAACTGCGCCTGCGTATTCCCGATGAGATCAAGAAGTACCAGAAGATCATCAGCCAACAGGACACCATCCTTGGGGAGGCCCATGCCCAGGCAGATGCCATGATGGATGATGCCAAGAAGCAGGCCGATGTTCTGGTTGCCCAGGCCAATGCCCAGACCAGCGAGATGGTCAATGAACATGAGATCATGCAGCAGGCCTTTGCCCATGCCAACGAGGTGGTGGAGCAGGCCAACATGCAGGCTCAGGCCATCGTAGATCAGGCTGTGATGGATGCCAACTCCATCCGCCAGGGTTCCATTCAGTATACCGACGACATGCTGCGCAGCCTGCAGACCATCATCAACCACACCATGGAAGGGGCCAAGGGCCGTTTCGATGCCTTTATGACCTCCATGGCCTCCAGCTATGATATTGTTTCCTCCAACCGCAATGAGCTGGCGGGGGGCATCAATAGAAGCGAAGAACAGGAGCAGCCGGAGGAACAGGCCCCTGAGCAGCTGTAAACAGATACCAGAGAGCTGCCAGCAGAATGCAGGAGAATACGCTGTGGACCAGTTTCCACAGACAATAGTGCCGGATGGACAATCCGGCGTTTTTTAGTACGCTTTTTGTCTGAAAGATACCGGACAGGCCGCCAAATGCAGTTGAGGCTGTGATCATGAGTACCGCGGCAAAGCCGGGCACTCCCTGGGCGATGGACTGGATGCCGGTGGTGATCTCCACTGTGCCTAAAAGGGCGCAGCGCAGTAGCGGGTTCTCAAATGGCATGGCGGTGAGATACATGGCCAGAATGGAAAAAAGCATGATATAGCCGCCGATTTTCACCATGGTTTCAAAACAGCCCATCATATGGGCATCAAAGGAGAAGGGGGCGTATACCTCCTTCTCTTTTATCCGTGCCGCACCGCTTTGCTGCTGCAGATCCTCCTCGCCGTGATAGCCGTAGACCTTCTGGGCCAGCCATGCCACGGGAACGACAGGAAGATATAGGGCTGCGGCCATGATCCAGATGGGGCAGACCACAGCAGGCACCAGGCCGATCCGGTCCATCACATATCCCAGGACGAACATGGGGCTGGGGTGGTTGCTGATGGCCAGAAGATACCTGGCCTGCTTTAAGGAAATCCTGCGGCTGTTCAGGAATTCGCTGTCTGTTTTGGCGCCCATGGGATATCCGCAGAGCAGGCCGCTGACCAGCACAAAGCAGCCATTTTTGGACAGCTTTAAAAGGCCCCTGAAGAATGGGGCAAAGGGTTTTATAAGTATGCCCACTCCATCCAGCGCCACGATTACGCCTGAGCAGATCATAAAAGGCAGCAGTGTGGGCAGCACCACGGTACCCCACAGCACCAGGCCGTTTTTGGCCCCGGAAAATGCCAGGGCAGGGCGGGCCAGAAGCAGCAGCAGACACAGAACAGGCAGAATCCGGCGAATACAGGGGACTAAGGGCAGCGAAGGGGACTTTCCTGTACTCTCCCCTGAGGGCAGCGAAGGGGACTTTCCTTTTATTGATTTTTTCATAGGCACCTGAATACAATGATTTATACAGTATATTGTAAAGGCGGTGACCATATGATATTGTTTCTGATTCTGGTGCTGGCAGTTTTTCAGTGTACGATCACCCAGTATCTGGTTGAAAATCCCGACTTTTACCAGCTGGGAGCATACACCTGTGAATCCCAGGACTTCCGTTCCATGAAGCTGGGGGAACTGGTGGCGGGGCGGGCACAACTGGATTATGACATGCTGACCACACTGATGATTCAGAATGATTATGATCTGATATCCCTGGAGTCCCTGGACTACAGCAATAAGCTGCTGGCGGCCAGGAGGCCGGCGGATTACCGGAAGCTGAAACAGGCGTATGAGACGATTCTGGGGGACCTGAAATATTTCCCCGTGCCGTCCAGTGCGGACCCTTCTGTGCCGGACGTGGTCTATGCCGACGGATGGATGGACAAGAGAAGCTACAAAAGCGGCCAGGACGAGACAGCTGCGGAAGATGATGACAATCAAAATGCCTCCGGCGGACGCAAACACGAGGGCTGCGACCTGATGGGCGCAAAAAAACCACGGGGCTATTATCCCGTGGTCAGCATGAGCGATGGGGTGGTGGAAAAGGTGGGATGGCTGGAGATGGGCGGCTGGCGTCTCGGGATACGCAGTCCCAGAGGCGCTTATCTGTACTATGCCCACCTCTACGGCTACAGCCGCCAGTGGAAGGAGGGGGATGCTGTCCGGGCCGGCGAGCTGATCGGATACATGGGCGACACGGGCTACAGCAAGGTGGAGGGCACAACCGGCAACTTCGAGGTGCATCTCCACGTGGGAATCTACTTTAAAACAGACCATTTTGACGAGATCAGCGTGGACCCCTACTGGATATTAAAATATCTGGAAAAATACAGGTTTACATACCGCTATTAATGGCTGCGCTCCCCCAGCAGGAAGGTGATCACAGCGCCTGCCACAGCCACAGCTATGCCTGCCAGCACGATAAGGGGTGTCAGATCCGACAGCTGGGTAAATAAGCCGGTGTTGTAGAAGATGGCAAATGGGGAGGCGGCGATCAGTCCCAGGATGGCGCAGTAGGTCTGGACCCCGTACCTGTTAAATAAGAATGTGATCAGCTTGGCAATCAGGAAAATGCCCAGCAGCACGCCTATGCCAAAGGGAAACAGCAGGATAAAGCCGTTCATCAGCCCGGCCATATCCATGGCCTTCAATGCGTCTAAAAAGCTCTTGATGGTCTCGATGATTCCATAATAATAGCCCAGAATCATCATCACCAGCGACCCGCTGACACCGGGCACCACCATGGTGGCGGAGGCGATGACGCCCACCAGGAACAGGGAGACTAAGGTCATGGGAGTGGCAGTGAAGGTTTTTAAAACCTCCTCATCCGAACCGCACATGGGAAGCAGGATGGCCACTGCAAAGAGCACCAGAAAGGCCAGAATCCCGGAGATGCCGATGGATTTGTTCTTGTGGCGCAGCTCCCGCCTGAGACTGCCTACCAGCACGGGTACGCCGCCCAGAATCATGCCCACAAACGCCATGCAGGTGACAAAGGTTTGACGGCTCAGCAGGTATTCAATGGCATAGGTGAAGCCCACAATACCCACTGCGCAGCCCAGCCCGATGGGCAGCAGGGTCAGAAGGCTTCTTTTCCAGTTCTTCAGCAGGCCGGAGACAGCGCCGATCAGCTTGTCGTAGATCCCCAGGGATACGGCCATGGTGCCTCCGCTGACTCCTGGGATGATATTGGCGATGCCGATAAATATCCCTTTAATCATATCCATGATAAATGTCATAGTTGTGTTCCTCTTTTCTCGTATTGCACTTTTGGACTACAGCGCACAACTTATTATAAAAGCAGCTGAGAAGCCTGTCAAGAAGTTACTATTCAGCTCGGATAAAAAGCAAAGTCCATTAAGCCCTTGAGAACACTTTGGCGAAATCATAAAAATCTCTGTAAATTTTCCCGGAAATATGCTAAACTGAACCGAACCCATTATTGGAAAGGAATTATAGTCCATGAGAAAAGAACTGCTGCCGGAAGCATTTTTGGAGAAAATGAAGGAGCTTCTGGGAGATGAGTATAATGAATATATAGGCAGCTTTGAGGAGGAGTGGCACCCTGGGCTGCGGGCCAACACCATGAAGATCACGCCAGAGGCCCTGAGGGAAATGCTGCCCTGGCCTCTGGAGGCGGTGCCCTGGTGCAAAGAGGGATTTTATTATGACCCCAGGGAAGCCAGGCCTTCCAAGGACCCCGCCTACTATGCAGGGCTTTACTATCTTCAGGAGCCCAGTGCCATGACGCCGGGGGCGTTTCTGCCTGTGGAGCCGGGGGACCGGGTGCTGGATGTGTGCGCCGCGCCGGGCGGGAAAAGTACCCAGCTGGGAGCGCGCCTGAAGGGGCAGGGGCTTCTGGTGGCCAATGACATCAGCCCGTCCAGGGCCAGGGCGCTGCTGAAGAACCTGGAGCTGGCGGGGATACCCAATATCTGCGTTACCGGCGAGACGCCGGAACGGCTGGCAGCCCAGTGGCCGGAATTTTTTGACAAGATTCTGGTGGATGCGCCCTGTTCCGGGGAAGGGATGTTCCGGCGGGAGGAGGATATGGTGAAGGACTGGAGCCAGCGCGGACCGGCTTACTACAGCCCCCTGCAGCGGGAGATCCTGTTTGACGCGGTGAGGCTGCTGAAGCCCGGCGGAATGCTGCTGTACTCCACATGCACCTTCTCCAAGGAGGAGGATGAGGGCACGGTGCTGGCGGCCCTGGACAAGTTCCCTGAGCTGGAGCTGTGCCCGCTGGACCACAGCCTTGTGCCGGGAGCCTGCAGCTTTGAGGAGCTGCCTGGCTGTATGCGCCTGTTTCCGCACAAGCTGAAGGGCGAGGGGCATTTCCTGGCACTGCTGCAAAAAAAGAGGGTGTTAAAGCCTGGTGCGGCTGATGATATGACGGCTGATATGAGCCCGGCGGTTGGCAAAGACGCAGGTGCCCAGGCCGGTTCAGGTGCAAAGGCAGGAAAGGTTCTGGAGAAACAGCCGGAGCTGGCGGAATTTCTGAAGGCTTTAAAGCTGCCGGTGGACCCGGACCGGATCATGATCCGCCAGGATCTGGCATACCTGCTGCCTGATGGGATCACGGATTCCATATCCCTCCGGTTCCTGCGCACAGGCCTGCTGCTGGGGGAGATTAAAAAAGGCAGGTTCGAGCCGTCACAGGCACTGGCCATGGCCTTGAAGCCGGAACAGTTTCCCTGTGTGCTGCGCCTGGGCATGGGGGATGAGCGGGTGGTCCGCTACCTGAAGGGGGAGACCGTTTCTCTGGCAGAGGGGGAGGACGCTGTGAAGGGCTGGTGCCTGGTGTGTATGGATGAGTATCCTCTGGGCTGGGCCAAAGGCGCCGGGCGGAATCTGAAAAATAAATATTATCCGGGCTGGCGCTGGCAGTAGGGAGGCGGTCGGCGGAGTGGCGGAAAGTCCCCCTCGCCTGCGGCTTGGCGGAGTGGTGGAAAGTCCCCCTCGCCTGCGGCTCGGCGGAGTGGTGGAAAAAGAAAGGATGTTTCGGAGATGGCGCAGATGAAGCAGAGTGTGATGCGGCTTGATAAATTTTTAGCGGAGATGGGATTTGGCTCCCGCAGCCAGATCAAGGAGATGGCCAGAAAGGGCAGAATCCAGGTAAACGGCCAGATTGCGCGCCAGGCGGATCAGAAAATCCGGCCGGAGGCGGACCAGGTGGCGGTGGACAGCTGTCCGGTGGCCTACGCCTCCACAGAATATTATATGTTAAACAAGCCCCAGGGCGTGGTGTCAGCCACAGAGGACAGCCGTTACAGGACGGTGACAGACCTGATCACATCAGCCCTGAGAAAGGATCTATTCCCGGTGGGCCGCCTGGATATTGACACAGAAGGGCTGCTTCTGCTGACCAATGACGGCGCCCTTGCCCACAGCCTGCTGTCACCGAAGAAGCACGTGGACAAGGTTTATTATGCCCGGATTGAGGGAGATCTGCCCCAGGACGCGGCCGGCCGGTTCGAGACGGGCCTGACGCTGGAAGATGGGACCAGGACGCTTCCGGCTCATCTGGAGATAACGGCTCCCCAGGAAGTGCTCCTGACCATCCATGAAGGGAAATTCCATCAGGTAAAACGGATGTTCGAGGCCCTCGGCTGCCGGGTGGCCTATTTAAAACGCCTGTCCATGGGACCGCTGAAGCTGGATGAGGCTTTGGCCCCGGGTGAGTACCGGGCGCTGTCCCGGGAGGAGATCCGGCTGCTTAAGGATTGCCAGAGCGCGGGAAAGCGTGTATAACTATAGAAGAGAGGTAACTGCGAGATACTGAACAGTTACGAAGAAAGAAAGGGTATTCATGAGTTTAAAACACAAAAAAGCGGTTATCTTTGATTTAGATGGAACATTAGTGGACTCCATGTGGATGTGGAAATCCATTGATGTGGAATATTTAGGCCGGTACGGTTATGACTGCCCTGAGGACCTGCAAAAGGAGATTGAGGGCATGAGCTTCTCAGAGACCGCAATGTATTTTAAAGAGCGGTTCCGGCTGCCGGACACCCTGGAAGAGATTAAACAGGCGTGGACGGACATGTCCATGGAAAAATACAGGACCCAGGTGCCTTTAAAGCCCGGCGCCAAAGATTTTCTGGACTATATGGCCCGCCGCGGCGTGAAGGCGGGGATTGCCACCAGCAATGGTAAGGCCATGGTGGATGCGGTGCTGGAGGCCCTAAAGATCCGCCCCTACTTCCAGGTAGTCGCCACAGCCTGCGAGGTGGCGGCGGGGAAGCCTGCGCCGGATATCTATCTGAATGTGGCGGGCCGCCTGGGCGTGGAGCCTGAGGAATGTCTGGTGTTTGAGGACGTGCCCGCAGGGATACAGGCAGGCAAGAGTGCCGGCATGACCGTCTGCGCGGTGGAGGACGAATTTTCCCGCCATATGCAGCAGGAGAAGGCAAGGCTGGCAGATTTTTATATCAATGATTATTATGAGATGCTGGATTTTTTACAGCAGGCGTAGAGCGTGTCATAAAATTGCTTTCCGTCAGATGTGCGTCACACTTTGTGGGAGATTTGGCCCGATGAAGGAGGCGTAGTGGGCTACGTTGACTGAATTGGGGTCAAATATGCCGCAAAGTGCGGCGCGTGCAGATGGCGGGAATGAATTTTAAGACAAGCTCTAGCAGTAAAGGAGAGAAGGATGAAAATTGCGGTTATTACAGGCGCCTCCTCAGGGATGGGCAGGGAGATGGTGCTGCAGCTGTCGGACCATTTCTCAGGCTTTGATGAGATATGGATCATTGCCAGACGGGCGGAACGCCTGGCAGAGCTGGATGGCCAGGTATCGGTGCGCCTGCGGCCCTTCGCCCTGGATCTGGAACGGGAAGAGGACTTAAAGAAGCTGGAGCTTGCATTAAAGGAGGCGGCCCCGGACGTAAAATTCCTGGTAAATGCCGCCGGTTATGGCAAGATCGGCTCAGTGGGTTCCCTGAACATTAAGGATGAGACCGGCATGGTGCGTCTGAACTGTGAGGCCCTCTGCGGGGTGACCCACATGGTGCTGCCCTACATGACCCACAACAGCCGGATCATCATGTTCGCCTCTGCTGCGGCATTCCTGCCCCAGCCGGAGTTCTCGGTTTACGCGGCCACCAAGGCCTTTGTGCTCAGCTACAGCAGGGCGCTGGGCGAGGAGCTGAGAGACAGGGATATCGCGGTGACCGCAGTGTGCCCCGGACCTGTGAAAACGGAGTTTTTCGACATCGCAGAGACCACGGGGCAGATTCCCCTTTACAAGCTGCTGGTTATGGCCAATCCGCGCCATGTGGTCCGGGCGGCTTTAAAGGACAGCATTATGAAGCGGGATATATCCATATACGGAATAACCATGAAAGCATTTTTCCTGCTCACCAAGGTGGTTCCCCATAAAATGCTGCTGTACGTCATGAGAAAATTCTAACAGACAGGAGAAGATACCGTCCATGCAGAAACTGATCGTAACCCCCAACGAGGCCGGGCAGCGCCTGGACAAGCTGCTGGTCAAATACATGAATCAGGCGGGCAAGGGTTTCCTCTATAAGATGATGCGCAAGAAGAATATTACATTAAACGGCAGGAAATGTGATGGTTCCGAGCGGCTGGCAGAGGGAGATGAGATCAAACTCTTTCTGTCCGATGAGACCATTGAGAAATTCTCCGCCAAGGAAAACCCTGTATCCCCGGCTGTGCCATCTTATCATAAACCGGATATTATCTACGAGGACAGCCATATTCTGGTGGTGAACAAGCCGTCGGGTATGCTGAGCCAGAAAGCCAAAGAAGGGGACGAGTCCCTGAACGAGGTGATACTAAGCTACCTGATCAGCTCCGGCCATATGCCGGTGGAGCAGCTGCGCACCTTCAAGCCCTCCATCTGCAACCGCCTGGACCGGAATACCAGCGGCCTGGTGGTTGCCGGAAGGTCCCTGGCAGGGCTTCAGGTCATGAATGCCGTGTTCAAGGACAGAAGCATCCACAAATACTACCAGTGCATTGTAAAAGGGATTCTGAAGGAAAAACAGCTGATCGCCGGTTTCCTGAGAAAGGATGAAGAGAATAATACGGTGACCATCCATCCCCTGGAAGTGGAGAACAGCGTTCCTATTATGACAGAGTATGTCCCCCTGGCCTGGGGAGGCGGATTCACCCTTTTAAAGGTAACGCTGATTACAGGGCGCAGCCATCAGATCCGGGCCCATCTGGCCTCCATCGGACACCCCATTGGGGGAGACTCCAAGTATGGGGACAGAAGTGTAAACCAGGATCTGAAAGCCCGGTACAACGTCCGCTCCCAGCTGCTGCATTCCTGGATGCTAAAGCTGCCGGGAGATCTGTACGCGCCTCTGGACTATCTGGCGGACAGGGAATTCTTCGCGCCCCTGCCTGAGGAATTTAAGCGGGTATTGGATGGGGAGCATATTCAGCCATGATACCGGCTGCAGAAAAAAGGGGATTTTTTCCTCTTGAAAGCAGGCCGATTCTTGACAGACCGCCCCATTGGGGGTTATGATAATACGGAAAGAAAGTCCCCGTCACATGTGTTCAGGGGATATTCGGATAAAGGGAAAAGAATGAGAGGGCATTATTAGAAATGGGTAAAATTATACTGACAGGTGACCGCCCCACAGGACGGCTTCACGTAGGACATTATGTAGGCTCCTTAAAACGCAGGGTTGAACTGCAGAATTCAGGAGAATTTGATGAAATTTATATTATGATCGCGGACGCACAGGCGCTGACGGACAATTCGGACAACCCTGAGAAGGTGCGGCAGAATATCATAGAGGTGGCCCTGGACTATCTGGCCTGCGGCCTGGACCCGGAGAAATCCACCCTGTTTATCCAGTCGCAGATTCCTGAGCTGTGCGAGATGACATTTTACTATATGGATCTTGTGACAGTATCCCGTCTGCAGCGCAACCCCACCGTTAAATCAGAGATCCAGATGCGCAATTTCGAGGCCAGCATCCCAGTGGGCTTCTTCACCTACCCCATCAGCCAGGCGGCCGACATCACCGCGTTCATGGCCACCACAGTTCCCGTTGGGGAAGACCAGGCGCCCATGATCGAGCAGACCAGGGAGATTGTCCACAAGTTTAACTCCGTGTACGGTGAGACGCTGGTTGAGCCGGACATTCTGCTGCCTGACAACAAGGCCTGTCTGCGCCTGCCCGGTATTGACGGCAAGGCCAAGATGAGCAAGTCTCTGGGCAACTGCATCTACTTGTCCGACACAGAGGACGAGGTGAAGAAGAAGATCATGTCCATGTTTACTGACCCCAACCACCTGAAGGTGGAAGATCCCGGGGAGGTTGAGGGCAACCCTGTATTCATCTACCTGGATGCCTTCTGCAGGGATGAACATTTTGAAAGATATCTGCCGGATTACAAGAACCTGGACGAGCTGAAGGCCCACTACACAAGAGGCGGCCTGGGCGATGTGAAGGTGAAACGCTTCTTAAACAGTGTGCTTCAGGAGGAGCTTGCCCCCATCCGTGAACGCCGCAAGGAGATCTCCAAAGATATTCCGGCTGTTTACCGCATTCTGGAGGAGGGCAGCAACAAGGCCCGCGCCAAGGCCGCCGAGACCCTGGCTGCCATGAAGCGCTCCATGAAGATCAATTATTTTGAGGATAAGGAATTGATTGAGGAGCAGGCCAGACGTTTCCAGTCTGAGATTTAAGATTCCGCAAATATAATGTTTGTGATCCGCCTGCCGGTGCGTGCTGCATCCGGCAGGCGTTTTTTCTTGTACAGGGTGAATCCTACGCAGGGCGTGGGGTTCATGGCTGTGAAGTAAAAAGTTTGAGAAATTCCCTTGACTCTGCCCTAAGGGCAGGGACTATACTCTGATTAGATTCGAATCGAAAACAAAAAAAGGTTAGGAGGACCAGCCAATGCTCACCATCGGACAGATATCAAAAATCTGCGGAGTCAGCGTCAAGACGCTGCGCCATTATGATAAAATCGGACTGTTAAAACCCAAACAGGCGGATACTTTTACCGGATACCGGTACTATGACGAATCCCAGATTGGAATCATGCTGCTGATCGGCCGTTATAAGCGGTATGGTTTGTCCCTGACGGAGATCCAGGAACTCCTTTCCGTAACAGATGAACAAATTCTCATGAAGAGACTGCTTCAGCAGCGCTGCCGGCTGGCCCGTCAGGTGGATCATCTCTCCATCACCATGCGGGAAATGGAAGTGCATCTGGAACAATTCGAAAGGACAGGTGACGTTATGAGTTATCAGAGTAATTATACAGTAGAGATCGTAAACAGCCAGGAGCTGGTGCTCCTGACCACACGCAACAATATGTCTGTGGAGGACTTCGGGAAATTCTACGGGAAGCTTTACGAGAAGATTGCCAGGGAGCATCTGGAGGTCAGCGGCGTGGTGGCGGCCATCTACCATGACAGGGAATTTGATCCCGCATACAGCGACATAGAGCTGGCGGTGGGAATCGCAGACCGGAGCCAGGCCACCAGAATCCTGCCATCCACTCTCTGTGCCAAAACCACCCACGTAGGCCCCTATTCCTGCCTCCATGACGCTTACGGCGCCCTTGTGACATGGATTAATTCCAATGGGTATGAGATGGACGGAATGCCCTATGACGTATACGTGAAAACCCAGTTTGACAAGGTTCCGCCCCAGGAATGGGTGACGGAAGTGTATTTTCCGGTTAAGAAGAACTAAATCATTCATACCAGAGAGCAGGCAGTTATCTGTCTGCTCTCTACTTGTGATTCCCGGCCAAATCTGGTATACTGTTTCACAGAAATGAAGGACAGGAAGGACGCACATCAATGGGAACATGGAATACGAGGGGCCTGCGGGGCTCCACGCTGGAGGATCTGATCAACCATACTAACGAAAGCTACCGGGAGAAGCGGCTGGCCTTGATCCAGAAGATCCCCACGCCCATCACGCCCATTGAGATCGACAAGGCCAGCCGCCACATTACGCTGGCTTACTTTGACCAGAAGAGTACCGTGGACTATATCGGCACCGTTCAGGGGATTCCTGTGTGCTTTGATGCCAAGGAATGCGCGGTGACCACATTTCCGCTGCAGAACATCCATCCGCATCAGGTCAGCTTTATGAAGGAATTCGAGCAGCAGGGAGGGATTGCCTTCATCATTCTGTTCTATACCGGCCTGGATGAGATGTACTATCTGCCCTTTAGGGATGTGGAGACATTTTGGAACCGGATGGAGAACGGAGGCCGCAAAAGCTTTACATACGAAGAGGTGGACAAACGGTTTAAGATCCGCAGCTGCCGGGATATGCTGGTGCATTACCTGGAGCAGATCCAGATGGACCTGGAAGGCCGGCCGGAACCGGAGGGACAGAGCGGCGCTGAAAAGTAATTGACAATCCCGTTGTACTCCCCTATAATAGAACAAACACGTTATTGAATTATCACTTTACAACGCGAAAGCGAATGCGGAGGGCAGCACAATGCCTGGCGGGCTTTGGCGGTCAGGAGAGGCTATGTCAGAGAAAAAGCAGCTTATACATACCCCGGAGGGCGTCCGGGACATTTATCACCGCGAGTGCAGAAACAAGCTGGCGGTTCAGCAGAAGATTCTGAATGTACTGTATTCCTATGGTTATGAGCATATTCAGACTCCCAGCTTTGAGTATTTCGACATTTTCAGCAAGGACAGGGGGAGTGTTACTTCCCAGGAGATGTTCAAATTCTTCGACAGGGACAACAACACCCTGGTGCTGCGGCCGGATATGACCCCGGCGGTGGCCAGGTGCGTGGCCAAGTATTTCAAGGACGACACCATGCCCCTGAGGCTGTGTTACCTGGAGCGCACATTCAAGAACAATTCCAGTTACCAGGGAAGATTAAAGGAGCGGACGGAGACAGGGGCTGAGATGATCGGGGACGACTGTGCCGACGCGGATGCCGAGATGATCGCCATGGTCATTGACAGCTTAAAGACCGCGGGCCTTAAAGATTTCCAGGTGGAGCTGGGCCAGGTGGAGTTCTACCACAGCCTGGTGGAGGAAGCGGGCCTGGATGAGGAGGTGGAGGCAGAATTAAACCTGCTCATTGAGAATAAAAACTACTTTGGGGTGGAGGAACTGTTAAAGAACCAGCCCATGGACCAGGAGCTGAAGCAGGTGTTCCTGCGGCTTCCCGAATTCTTCGGTTCCATTGACCGGATTCTGGAGGCTGGGGAGCTGACGGCCAACCCCAGGGCCCTCGGGGCCATCCGGCGGCTGGAGGAAGTGCATGGAATCTTAGAAGGCTGCGGGCTGGCTGATTATGTGACATATGATCTGGGAATGCTCAGCAAATACAGGTATTATACAGGGACCATTTTCAAGGCCTATACCTATGGCACAGGGGATTATATTGTGACAGGCGGACGCTATGACAAGCTGCTGGTGCAGTTTGGAAAGGATGCGCCGGCAGTGGGATTCGTGATTGTGGTGGATCAGCTGATGGCGGCCCTGTCCAGGCAGCAGATCAATGTTCCGGTGGTTCTGCCGGGTACGGTGATCCTGTATGAACCCTCCGCGCGGGCAGAGGCTCTGTGGCTGGCCGGACATTTCCGCAGGCAGAACCTGGACGTACAGTCCATGAAGCGGGACCCGGACAGGGCCCTTGCAGACTATATGGATATGGTGAAGCGCCGGGGCTTAAGGAACCTGCTCTATCTGGAGGGGGACGGCAAGGTGGTCCGCGCCATGGATATGGCCCAGGACAGGGAAGATTCCATTCCGCTGTCCGCATATGAATAGGCCGGGAGGAAGAATACGATGAGATATTTGACAGTAGCTCTGGCCAAGGGGCGTTTGGCCAATAAAGCAATGGAAATGTTCGGGAAGATCGGCATTTCCTGTGATGAGATGAAGGATAAGGACTCCAGGAAGCTGATCTTCGTCAACGAGGAGCTGGGCATCCGGTTCTTCCTGGCCAAGGCCAGCGA
>URUZ01000019.1 GCA_900551225.1 uncultured Clostridium sp. | reverse complement strand
GCTCCCGGGCCTGGCGCCTTGCCGCCTCAAAATCCATTACAATACTGCGATAGCTGCGTGCCATTTAGCCAATTCTCCTTTCCTACAGAACATTTCCGGGAAGTTCCTGGATAATCGATTCATTTACCCGAAGCTCCACATCCGTGTAGGTCTGGGCAATGGTCCGCAGATCGCCGGGATGTTCATTCAGCCGCCGGATCATGATCTCGATATTCTGGACCTGCTCCTCATAGTTGTTCCTGTGAAGGTCCCCGGCCTCGCCCAGCCAGTAGGCGCTGCTCTTCTCCACCAGATTCTTCATGGTCTCAAAGTGGGCCTTCATCTGGGCCACATGCTTCTCCACCTCTCCGGCCTTGATATTCAGCTGTTCAGGGGTTACCCGGAGCTCTACGCTGCCGATTATTCCTGCCATACTCATCTACCTCCTATATGCGTATTCCGTCGATGGCGGCGGAAACTGCAGCCTCGCACCTGGTATATTCATCCCTGGCGTTCTCCATGTAGTTGATCAGATGGTCCACGATCTTGCAAAGCTCTTCCATGGCCGCCCGGTCATTGTTAAATGCTTTGTTGAACTCTATGTTTGCCGGGCCGTCCCACATGGCGTCCAGCTGGCCCACCGCCTCGTAGGCCGCGCTCATGGATTTGCGGACCTCCTGGATCTCTATCTGCATATCTTCTATATCCTTTTTTAAAACGGATATGTTGATCTCTATCATATCTGCCATATGAGCCCTCCTAAACAATATGGTAAGCAGATATACTCTGCTGTACGCTTCTCAAATTGATCACATCCATGGCCCGGTAGTAATTGGCCGACCGCACCTGCTCCCCATACTCCAGGATGTTGTGCTCGCTTCGGATGTAGGTCCTCTGAATCTGGTTTAAGGCTGCCATCATTTCCAGAAGCTGGTGTTTCTCTGTCTCCATGTTCTGTTTATGGATCTTCAGCTTATGAATGACTTCCTCGTATTCAGACAACCGGCGCAGGGAGGAAATGATGTGCTGTACGTCATTGATCTGCTGGTTCAACCGGCGAACCGAGCGCTGCATTTCATCAGAAGCGCACGCCAGCATCTGTATGATTACTGTAAACATTCTCTGCTCCTTTCCTGTTGTCCAAAGTGTACCACCGTTGTGCTGCGCACCGCGCATTTTCTGACCGACGACCTGTTTCTCATGATAAATGACCTGTTCCGCCCCATTTTACACCAGCAGGAGCTTGTCGCCCGGGGTAATGTTGTAGTAACTCAGGGTGTTGTCCGGGTTCAGGGAGGACTCCAGGCGCTGGCTTACCAGCAGCAGTTCCCGCACATTTCCCTTTAACTCGCATTGCTCCTTCTGACAGATCATACTGCTGATCTCGTCAATGATCAGGGAGATTTTTGCGTTCTCGTCCAGGTTGAAATCGTAGTTCTGATTCACGCTGGGCGCATAAATATCTACCAGTATCATTTCTTACCTCCTTGTTATGGACGCCTGACGCCTGTCTTATAGGCGCAATGACCATTCTGCCAGCGTATCCGCCGCCTTCTTAAATGTATACTGCATATACCGGCTCCCCTGCCCGTCCTGGATCACCATACAATATTCCATAGGCATATCCAGTAGAAGCAGCCGCCTGTAAAGCTGTCCATCGCTCTTGTCCCTCAGTGAAAATGCTGTGTGCACCTGCCCGGATTCCATCAGCTGGGTGGAACCGGCCTCAAGGCCTGCGCTCAGCAGCTGCGCCAGCTCCGGGTCTGTGTGCTGTTTCCAGTAATTTCCAAAATCAAAAAATCCGATGTCCTCCTTGATGCGGGCCTCAGGCAGCTGGTTTAAGTCGGATAAATGCTGGATAAATGCTTCCTCATCCATGCCCCACATGCAGATTCTGCCCTTGTCCGTGGTGCTGTTCTCCAAGGCTGTGACCAGTCCGTCATAGCTGTAAAAGCACTGCCTTGGCAGGCGGAATACACCGGTGTCCGCCACCAGCAGACTGTGGGACTTTAAAATGCAGTCTATGTAGTCTGAGACAGGGGGCTGTATCTCCAGCTGCTCCCCATTGTGTACCAAAATACCGGATTTTGTCAGCTGGTACACTGCGAAATACACCTGATCCTGATCCAGGCTCTGCCCCTCCTGTGAAAACCCATAGTAGGACTCCAGCCCCCTGGCAGCGGCCAGCACCTGAAATTCCAGTAAATCCAATATCTGTACTACTCCCCTGAACGCAGTGAGGGGGACTTTCTTTGTCATGCCAACTCCTTTAATACCGGTTTATAGCTTCTGGACAGGGGAATCTCCATGTCCTGTTGGAGATATACCACATTTTTGGACAGCAGCACCCGCTCAATACGGTCTTTGTTGATGATAAAGCTGCGGTGGCAGCGGATAAACTGTTCCGGCAGGCGCTGGTCCAGATTCTCTATGGTCTCGTAAAATGCAAGCTCCTGGCTCTTCATACGCAGGTAGATCTTCTTCTCCCTGGCCTCGAAATAGTATACCTGGTCCAGGGGCACAAAGGTCTTTCCCTCCTTTGTCTCCACCACGAACCGCTCCTCCTCCTTGCCGGAACCGGTGCGCTCCGCCAGCTTCTCCACCAACTCCTGCAGGCAGCTTCTCAGACGCTGCCCGGTGACAGGGCGGATCAGCAGGGAGGAGGCCAGGATCGTGGGGCGTATGTACTCCATGGGGGACAGCTGGGGATCAGCAATCACCATCAGCAGCATATCCTGATAGCTTCTGCGGACTTCCTCCAGCCTGTTTATGCTGTCCGCACCGGAGACATCATAGCAGGAGACGTCCAGCAGGGGACTGTCCGCCAGAAAACGGTTCAGCTCCTCCTGGCTGTCCAGGAATGTCATCTGCCACATCTCATCCGTCAATACGGCGGCTATCTGCCTGGCCGTGTGCCGGATCAGCTGGTGTTCTTCTGTGTGTGGATCATATACCATCATGGATACCATGGTTCTTGTCTCCTATCCCTTTACCAAAGGCACCACTACCCTGGATACTTCTTCCTCATTTGCCATGGGCAGCATGCCGATTCCCGGCTTCTGCACCTTGTTCTGTTCCGTGTAATTCAAATTGCCGAAATCCATATAGCGCAGGTTGGCCACGCTGCCTCCAAAGTGGACGCCGGTGTGGTAACCGGTCATATTCTCATAGACACGAAGTCCCATAACAGGGGCAACGGTGTCCTGGTTGATGGCCGCGAAGAAATACACATTGTGCAGCCGCCCCTTCTCCGTAATGTTCTCTACAAAGGGCCGGATGTTCAGCACGCCCTCCTCAGGCTTGTAGATGGACTGGACGAAGGCCGCCAGATCTGAGATAAAGATGCAGATCCGCTCCTGCTCCAGCAGGGACTCATATAGCTCCTCCTCCCTGCCGTCTGCCAGCAGCGCCTTCTTCAGCTGATTGCGCTTCTGGAACGGTTCAACCAGGCCTTTGAAGAATTCTGCCTGTTCCTGCTGGTTGGATACATACACCGCCCCTGCGCGGCCTGCCGCCGACATAAGCTCATCGGTGCCGTGCTCGATGACGCAGAGTTTTCCGCCCTTTTTGCCGGCCCCATAGATCAGGGCCTTCATGGCGTTGGTCTTGCCTGTGCGGGCCTTGCCTGAGATCAGGCAGCAGTACAGCTTGGACAGATCCAGGCCGTAGGGCGAGGCATTTTCCATATCATAGCCCAGGGGCAGATGGCGGTCATCCTCCAAAAGGGCTTTTACCTCAGGCAGCAGCTCGAAGTCCGACCAGACGGGCTTCTCCGGGATCACCGGAATCTGTCTGGCGCAGGCGCCGCTCCAGCGGTCCTTCATCTGTCCGCAGGCTGCGGTAATGCGCTCCATACGCTGGTAGTCGTCATCGGCTTCCAGGGCAACGGCTGTCTGGAATTCCAGAATCCGTTCTCCCACCACAGCCAGTCCCCGGCCCTTTACATTGGACTCAGGGATCACATCCACTCTGGCCAGGCGCAGGGCATCGCAGTATTGGAACTTGTCGTTCATCTGCAGGCAGACCACTGTTTTGATGTTGTCGCCGATCTTGCTCTGGATCTCCGATGTGCCAAAGCCCCCTGCGGCGATGGCCAGGAATACACCGTAGCTGACGCCGTCGTGGGCCAGATGCATCATCACTTCCTCAAAACGGTTGTCCGTCTTTTCACGGAAACTGGCGTAGTTGTCAATGGCCACGATAACCGCAGGCACCACCACGCCGTTTGCACGGACATACTGGCTGTAGTTGCCGCCCTTGAACAGCTTCTTCCTGGACTCCAGCATCTCCTCTATCATGTGGAAGAACTTGTTCATCTTCTCAGTGTCTTCCTCGTATATCACGCCGCCTACATGGGGAGCGTTCTCAAAAGCGGACAGCATGTGGCTGCTGAAATCAATGGCGTATATATTCACATATTCCGGCGTGTACCGGTGGATCAGTCCATAGATCAGGGTCTGGAGCAGCGTGCTCTTGCCGCTGACGATCATGCCGCAGAAGGCGTGGTGCCCGTTCTCGGAGAAGTTCAGCACAAGGGGCATCTGGGCCTGGCTCACAGGATCATCGCAGAGTCCCACCGGAACCTCCAGCGTCCACTCCTCAGGCGCCTTGGGCCAGGCGGTTCCATCGTAGATGTGGTCCGCGTATCCGGCCAGCTGCTTTAAGGGCAGGCAGGTGGGAAGCAGGGGCATCCACAGCTGGAAATTGTGATTGTAGCCGTTTTCTTTGGCTGTCCTTCCCAGGTATTCCACCATGGCGTCCAGCTGGGTCTTCATCTTCTGCTCCGGAAGCTTTACATTGTTCTCGTCCACATATTTTAACAGCTCGCGGATCTCTGTCTCCAGATCCTTGGCTTCGCCGTCGCCCACCAGCCTGGATATCCCTGTGTATACCTGAAGCAGCTCGTCCAGCCGCCTGGTATTGTAGTCTGTCTCCGGGTAATCCACCTGGAAAAAGGCGAATTTCCCGTAGACTGCCTTCATGCGGTCCGGCGCCTCGGCCAGCTCTCCAACCGTCTGGTTCCTGTCGGCCGCCACCTGAAGCATGATCTGCACCAGGTTGAAGATCCAGGTGAAACGCCGCTCTGCCTGCTGCTTTCTCTTTAAGTTGCTGCCGATCAGAGCCGCCTTGCCGGTCAGGGAGATCATGGAAGCCAGCTCCTCCTTCTGGGAAGCCGCGCTCTCATCGTAGGCAGCGCCGCTGTAGGCTGACTGGAACAGTTCGTACAGCTCGTCATTGCCCACCTGCAGGTAACAGCGGCCGGCCTGGGTGAGGTAGGCCGCATCCGGCTTGTGCAGCATGTCGTTGCTGTCCTGGCGGTCCTGAACCCGCAGGCACAGGCGGAATTTGGAGTTGCTCCAGATGTTGTCGTCCACAGTTCCGCTGGGCTTCTGGGTGGCCAGAATCAGGTGCACGCCCAGGCTTCGTCCCACCTGGGCCACGCTGATCAGCTCCTTCATAAACTCTGATTCCTCCCGCTTCAGCTCCGCAAACTCATCGATGATGATAAACAGGTGGGGAACGGGGATGGTGGCCTCGCCGTTTTTGTAAAGCTTGGTGTACAGGTTGATGTTGTTGACATTGTTCTCATTGAAAATGCGCTGCCTGCGCTTGTTTTCGCTCTTGATGGACACCATGGCCCTGCGCACCTGGTTGCCGGACAGGTTGGAGATCTGGCCGATCATGTGGGGCAGGCCGTCAAAGAGGTTGGCCATGCCGCCGCCCTTGTAGTCGATGATAAAGTAGTTGATGTCATCAGGGCTGAAGTTAAGGGCCAGGGACAGCATGTAGGTCTGCAGGGTCTCGGATTTACCGGAACCTGTGGTGCCCGCCACCAGGCCGTGGGGTCCGTGGTATTTCTCATGGACGTCCAGGTAGCACAGCTCGCCGCCGGCCTTCACGCCCACCGCGGCCTTCATGTTCTCGTAGTTGCGGTTCTTGCGCCAGCGCTCCTCAGCATGAAGCTCCTCGGGACGGTTCACATGGTACATCTCCAGGAAGGTGAGGGCGCCGGGGATGTCCCCGCCCTTCTCCACCTCCTTGACCTCAATGCCCGACAGGGTTCTGGACATGCGCTCCATCTGCCCTCTGGTCACCTGGTCAAACTGGATGGACTGCCGCTGCACATCTGCCAGCTCGTAGGCCCCCTGGAAGGTATTATCCTTCTGGATCACGTACTCACATAGGTTGGGCAGCTGTTCGTAGCTCTCGGTCATCATAAATGTGGTCAGGCCCCGGAAGTCCTCTGAGTCGTAGATATACTTGGTGATCAGCTCCCCCTCCAGCACGGATGGGTCTGCCACGAACATAATGTAATATGGCTTAGGAATCTGGCCCTTGGGCTGATTCTCATCCTCAGCCTTCATGCGGAAGATCTTCACCAGCTCGTAGAACACATCGCTGGCCTCCTCCTTGTTGGAGGCCACATAGCGGGTCTTTTTGTCCTCGGACCACACGTGGGGCAGCCATTTGGCGAACTCCCACTCCTGGGCGTTTACGCTGCCGTCGTAGATGTAGATCAGCTTCACATCCGTGTAGGAATTGCTGGCCGCGATCTGGGCCGACAGGATATGCATGATATCCAGTGCCCCCTGCCTGCCGTAGCCTCCGATCAGGCCGATCAGATGGTAAGCCGCCAGATCCACCCGCACCGGCACATCAAAAAGGGTCTCATACTCCTGCTTAACCACCGACGGCTTCTGCTTTAAGCTGTCGTTTGACAGGCTGAAACGTTCCTTGGGCACCTCAATGGGGATCTGGAAGGGAAGATTGCCCAGCCCCAGCCTGTGTACCAGGAAATCCTCATGGTTCCTGTTCCTGCCCCATAATGCCACGCTGTCCCTGCCGTAGGCCACGCAGGTCTGGGTGTCCGGGTACAGCTCTAAAAGGGCCTGCCGGCTCTTCTCATACTTTTCTTTGATGGTGTCCACCTGGCGGATCAGGTAATCGCTGTATGCTTCAAACCGGTGTTTTTCGCTCTCCACGGTGGTCTTTTTCTCATAGCGCAGGTTCACAATCGCCCAGAATACGCCCAGTATGGCGGAACCTGCGGCTGTAATGATGCCGGTATACATAAATGCACTGGACGAACCGCCGCTGATCCGGGAGCTGTACATGGCCAGCATCGTGCCCAGCAGCATGGGGATTGCCATTGTGAAGGAGGGTCCTATGATCATAAACAGGGGCTTTTTCTGCATCTGCCTGGGCTCGGGCGGGGCTTCAATCTCAATGGGATCGGTCTCCAGAGGCGTAAAGTTCCGCGGGGAGCGGTGGAAATACTTCTTAGCCCGGACTTTCTCTTCTGTCCCGGCCTTTTTGCTGCCAGGGGTCTCAATATAGTGGAGGGGCAGAATGGATGGATGAATCCAAAGGTCTGAATTCACCGCGTTCACTGCCAGGCGGTTGTTCAGATAGATTATTTTAAGCCCGAATATATTGATGCAGTCGCCCACATGAAGAACCAGGGGGGCCTGCATTTTCGTCTCGTTTACAAATACGCCGTTGGAGCTGGTATCTTCAATCAGCCAGCCGTTTCCCGACTTTTTTAAAAGGGCGTGTTTCCTGGATACCAGGCCCAGGAATTTGTAGCAGATCATGTTGTCCTCCGCTGCACCTATGGTAATCTGGTTCAGGGAGGAAATGTCATATTTATTAAATACAGTAAAGCTGTTGCCGGTCTCCGTGACAACTGCTGATATTTTCTCATCCTGGCTGGTAGTTATGGCAATTACATCATTGGATTTAAGAAATGCGTAGGCGTCCCCGGCTGTCTTGTCCAGGGCGTACCTTCTGCTCTTTTTGAACCTCCATGAACCGTTTACTGCTTCCAGGCGCAGTGACAGATCCTCCTTCAGCTCGAAAAACTGGCGGGATATTCCGATGGAGGTATCTGCGTTGATGGCAGCCGGAAGCTGATATTCCTTGTAGGCATTTTTCGTGTATATGGATAGTACAATGCTCATGTCCCCTAGACTCCTATTCCGGTATCACGTTTCCAATATAGTCCAGCAGCGTAATCTGTACTCTGCAGACCCCGATCTGGATTATATCTCCCGTGAAAACCCGTATTCCTTTATCACTGACCCTGGTACTTTTATTTTTTCTCTTCAGTATGGTCTCATGGGAATCACCCAGATTCCTGATATAGATGCCTCCCCTGTAGGAGAAAATGCTGCAGTGCTGGGGTGCGATTCCCTTTTCGGGAAGTACGATTTCATTGCCGCCCTCCCTGCTGCCGATCAGCACTTCCGTCTCAGGATTTACTACATAATTGGCAGACCGTTTCCCGGTGACGGTCAGCTTCACCACGATCTTCCCCTCCTCAGCCATTGCCTGTTTCTGAGCCGGCAGGACAGCGGCTTCCAGCGGGAGGGCGCTGTCCTGCCCACGAAAGGCGCCCCGTTTCCCCAGGCTGTTCTTCAGGGCCTCGTTTAACACCTGGTCTTTCAGCCGGGCCTGGTATGCAGCCTTCTCATCCTTTTTCATTCGGATCAGCTTCAGTATAATTATCAGGGCGGCTATGGCGGCCGCCCCCATGGCCAGAGCCAATGGCCAATAGGTTTTAATAATGGTCAGCATCTGCTCCCCCTTGTCCTGTTGTCTATTATCCGATCTTTCCTACACTAACCAGCAGCTTTACCTGGCCCATGGTAACCAGGCTTCCTGAGAGGAGCTCCTGTTCGGAGGTCATCCGCTCAGGAGATTCGTTTAAGTATGTACCATTCAGTGAATTCAGATCCCGGATGTAAAGCCTGCCGTTCCTTAAGTTGATTTCACAGTGTTCACCCGACAGGGTGCTGTTGGGTATGGGGACCGTACAGCCTGATCTCCTCCCAACAACAATCCGGTCGGCAATGGCAACCCGGAAAACCTGCTCAGGGCAGTCTACATTTACCAGTTCCAGGCAATAGCTGTTCAGGCTGAACTCCTCTTTTGGGTCAAACAGCCGCTTGGTCACGTCCTCGGGATCTTCCCTCATGAGCACTGGTCTGAAGGTCACAGGTGGTTCTTCATGAGTATCGATTACGATTTCTTCAAAGGGCTGGGCCTTGTTCCGCCGTTTCATCAGCAGCACGATTAATGTAACCACAGCCGCAATCAGAATTACGGCTGCGGCGGTAATTGCCGCCGGGATTAACAGCGGCTGGTCCGCAATAAAACTCTTGATTTTTTCCACCTTATTCACCACATTTCCATTTCCATGTATCGCTGTTTAATCGTCGTAATCCTCGTCTTCGTCGTCAAAGTAGTTGGTGGTCACAGTCTTTTTGGTGTATCTGCTGTGTTCCACCTGGTCGAAGTATGCCTGGATCTCCTCGTCGGACAGATAGTAGCCCAGGGCCTTCTTGGCTTTCTTTTCCCAGTTTCTGGTCCGTCCTGCACGCTTGTCGGAGGGCTGTGAGGATACGTTCTGCCTGTAGCGGTCATAGTAATCATTTTTGATCTCCTGCACAGCGTCGGCTACGATCTGCAGGTTGCGGAGGTTCTGGGCCTCCTGGTCGGCTTCTCTTAATACATACTGCCATTCGTCCTCATTGGTGATTCTGGCCACCTGTTTTGTCACGGCGCTGGAGTAGCGCATCACGCCGTCGGAATCGTACATAAAGGTCTTGCTTCCATCGCTGGTGGGCGCTTTCTTGTTGCGGATCAGAGCGCCGCTGCTGTCCGCCTGATAGGCGAAGGTGGAACCCTGGGTGGGGTCCGACAGATAGAATAATCCTGTCTGAAGGACGCCCTTCTCATCCAGATAGTACCGTTTGCCGTCCAGGTCCAGCCAGTATGTATACATAGCGCCCTCATCCTTGGGGTCCATGTAAAACCACTTGTCATCCACCTGTGTCCAGCCTCTGGACTGTACGCCGGATTCCGGATTAAAATAGTACCACTTGAAGTTTAAGTAGCTCCAGCCCTTCAGCATGTAGCCCTCTGCATCGAAGCCGTAGAACTGTCCGTCGATCTCCTTGATGCCGGACTTGGGCACATAGCCGTCGTCCCCCTGGTACCAGTAACCCCTGTCATCCTGATTCCAGCCTGCATAGGCTGTGGATGCGAATACAAGTGACAGGGCAGCTGCCGCTAATAATACCTTTGTCTGTTTTCTCATGTGAATCCTCCTTGTTATGAGCACTTAGCGCCTGTATTTTAGGCGCTTACGTGCGATACATGTCACTGGCACTTAGTGAGGTCTTTTACGAACTTAGTGCAGTGGCTCGTTATGAGCACTTGGCGCCTGTCTTTGGGGCGCTTACGTGCGATACATGTCACTGGCACTTAGTGAGGTCTCTCACGAACTTAGTGCAGTGGCTCGTTATGAGCATTTAGCGCCTGTATTTTAGGCGCTTACGTGCAATTTTGGCTAAAAGTTTTTATACAACGTTGGGCGCCACTTCATCAGCCGGGTTATACTTGGTGGTCTCCGGCGGCGGGGCCTCTGTGGGGGCTTCCGTGGGGGGCGCCGCGGTCTCTGGCGGAGCGGTCTGTCCGCCCCCTGCTGTCTGTCCCTGGGTTCTCTGGGGCGCTCTGGTGGTGGGTGCATTTGTGGTCTGCTGTACAGCTCCGGTACTTACATAGATGGTCACCACTGTTCCCTTATCCACCTTGGTTCCGGCCTCTGTTCCCTGGCTGATAACCTTGCCTGCCTCCACGGTATCGCTGGCCTGCTCCTGCACGTCCGGCGTCAGTCCGCTGGCCTGGATCAAATCCATGGCTTCCTGGCGGTTCATATTCTGATAATTGTCCACCTCAATCTGCTCTTTTCCGGCGCTGACCGTCACTGTGACGGTGTCTCCCTGTTTGGCGTCTCCTGCCTTTGGATTCTGGCTGATAATCATGTTCTTTTCCACGGTATCACTGTATTCTACAGCCTTCTTCTCCATAAACAGCCCGGCATTTTTCAGTGCTTCGTAAGCTTCCTCCTGGTCCATGGCACTCAGATCCGGGATCTGCGCCGCCGCGCCTGTGTCCACGCCGGAATTGGCCGCAGCCACCTTCAAGGTGATAATCTTCTCAAATTCCACATTAGTTCCAACCTCAGGGTCCACCCCTGTGACGGTTCCCGCTGCGGCCCAGGTTTCGGTGTCCTCCTCAAAGTTGACAGAGAGAATCTTTAAATCTTCCAGGGCTTTTACCGCCGTATTCTGCTGCATCCAGAGAATATCGGGGATATCCGCGGTTCCTTTACCTGTACTGATGGTGACATGAAGGGTGCTGCCCTTGTCCACCACCTTGCCCGCATTGACCTTCTCCCCATCAATCTCCTGGCCCAGAACACGGCCCTCGCGGATGGTCTCAGAACTCTCGGACTTTCCGATGGCAAATACCAGGCCTGCGGACTCCACTGATTCCTGGGCTGAAGCTTTATCCATGTTGATCAGGTTGGGCACCCGGACCTGGTTCTCGTTCAGCACCACTGACCCGGCGCTTTCGGGCACAAGGCGGCGGATGTTCACTGCCACTGCCACCGCAATGGCGATCACCGCCACCACCGCCACCACGCAGGACACCTTCAGCCAGCCAGGCCAGCCGCCCATGTCCCTGTCGTCGGCAGTGGGCTTCACCTTCTCAACCTCAGAAGCCAGCAGAGCCTGCTCGAATTCCTCCGCAGACTGGGTGCGGTCCTCAATTTTTATGTTAAGGGCGTTCATCAGGGCATTTTCCGTGTTCTTGTTGATCACTGCGCCCCGTTTGGACGGTTCCTTCAGCTCATCCTTGACACGGCGCTCCGTGGCCTCCTGGGGCCGCACGCCGGTGATCATCTTGTAAAATGTGGCAGCCAGGGCATAGATATCGGTCCATGGCCCCTGTTTGCCGTTGCTTTGGTACTGCTCCACCGGCGCATATCCGAACTTTACAATGACTGTCAGGCTCTTGGAATGGGTGGTTGTGGCGTGGCGGGAGGCTCCGAAGTCCAACAGCTTTACCTCCCCTGTTTTTAACAGGTAAATGTTGTCCGGCGCGATATCACGGTGGATGATACCCTCCGCGTGAACCACCTTCAGTGCGGAGAGAACGCTGAATATAATGGGCAGGGATTCCTCCACGGTCATTTTCCCTTCTCGCTTCAGCCTGTCCTTCAGCGTCTCGCCGTCCAGAAACTCCATCACAATATATGCTGTGTTGTTCTCCTCGAAGAAGTCGTACACATGGCAGATTCCCGGTTCATCCTGGAATTTGGCCAGGCGCTGGGCCTCCTCCAGGGTCTTGGCCATGCCTGCCTTAAACTGCTCCTCCTGCTCCCCGCCATAGATGGTCACCTGATTCTGGCTGGGCATTCTGGTGGCAAATTCCGTGGGCAGATATTCCTTGATGGCAACCTTCTGCTGGAGCAGGTTGTCATATCCCATGTAGGTGATGCCGAAACCGCCGGAACCCAGAACCCGCCCAATGGTATACCGGCCGGCGATCACCACGCCCGGCGTGATATGGTACGCCTCCTTGGGCGGAGTACCGTTCAGATAGCCGCAGTGGGGGCAGACGTCAAAGCTCTCGTCATATTCCTCCATACAGCCTAAGCAAAGTCTTTTCATAGTCCCACATCCTTTTTACAGTTTACCAGATTCCGCCTATTTGAGATCTTCCCAGGCAAAGTCTTTACCGCAGAAAGGAATAAACATCAGCCGTGTGTTGCCGATTGTCAGGATATCGCGGCTCTTCATCTCCACGTTGGACAGCACTACCTGCTCGTTAATGTAGAACAGTTCTCTGGAATCCCCGGGCTGAGCGATAAATACGCGGCCCTTTGGCTCATAGGTGATGATTGCGTGGCGGTCTCTGGATACGCTGCTGTCGCCCTCCAGGATGATGTCCATGTCAATGGATCTTCCCACAAAATTCTTGCCTGTCTTTAAATCAAAGCCGCGGCCCAGAACCTGGCCGTCGATGCACACCAGCCAGCCTACCACAGGCTCTGTTCCCATGGTACCGCCGTAATAGCTGACGGTCTTGCCGTCATCGTCATCAGCCGGGACAAGTCTTACCGGGGCGGAGGATACGTGCTGTACCGCCTGTGCCAGAGGCACGGACTGGGCGCCTGTGCTGACGGGGACGGCCTGCTGGGGCCTTATGGGTGTGGATGCCACTGTGGGGCCGTCCTGGCCGGCTGCGCCCACCCCGCTGCCTGTGTACTCCATATTGACGGTTACATCGCTGTCAGCTGCGCTGGCATTCTTATTGCAATGTGGGCAGGTGGGGTATTTGTCCGCGTCATAGTAATGTCCGTTGCTGCATTTTGTAAGATTCATTATTTATTTCCTCCTTGGAATATGTTATATAAATGGATTTATTTTATAGGATATGGTTCTCCTCCGGCAGGGGCGGTATGGTCTCCTGATCCGGATTGTTCTCCTGGTTATGGCCGGATTCTGCGCCTGCCTCCGGAGGCTCTTTCTCCAGTCCGCGTTCTGTCTGTTCCTCAATGACATTGGCCGCGGCATCCGCCGTGGGAGCTGTCTGAGCTGCGGTTGATGACTGCGGCTCGTTGGATTTTGTTTTGGCTGCGGGCGGTTCAGTGGCGGCGGGCTTGGCCGCGGGCGGTTCCGTGGCCCCTGAATTGACTGCGGCCCCTGACTTAGCCGCGGGCGGCTCTGTGGCATCTGGCTTACCTGTGGCCGCTTCTGTAGCCCCTGCCTTTACCGCTGGCGGATCTGCAGCCCCTGCCTTTGCCGTAGACGGCTCTGCACCCTCTTGCTTTATCACAGATGGCGCTGTGACTGTTTCCACGCCTGCGGGCGGCTCTGTATTCCCCGCTGCCCCCGCATCCGCCGTTTCATCCGCTCCGGACATGCCCTCTGCCTCCTCCTGTGAAGAGACAGCCGCCCAGTCATTCTGTTCCTCCTGCTGGGCAGCCCTGTGGCGGGTCTGTATTAATACAGCGCTGATGCAGGCCAGGGAGATTAAGGCCGCCAGGCCTGCCCCCCATATAATAAACGGCAGTTTCCGCCTGTTCCGGCTGTTTTTTTTTGAATTCCCCCCAGGATGGGCTGTGGCCGGAACGCGGACAGTGGTTGTGAGCTTCACCGTCACGTCCTCGGAATCAGGAACGTGTTCCTTCCCGGCTGCCGGTGCGGACAGCTGGTCCATCAGCCGGCTGATGGTCTGTGCCTCTCCGGCGGCATTTTTAGTCAGCGCCCGTCCTATGGGACCGGAGATCTCCGGCGGGAAATTCTGCCGCAGTTCATCCAGGTTCTCAGCCAAAGAACGTTTCCCCCACTGTTCCGGCCCCAGCAGGGCCTGGGCGGCAAGCAGAGCGGTTCCATATACATCCGCCCCGGGTCCGGGCTGCTGCCCCTCCCCCATCTGCTCACTGCAGAAATATGCCGCGTCGTTGAATCCTCCTGCCCTGAACTCTTCCAAATCCGTGATATAGAGGCATTCCAGGGATAGCTGGCCATGGGTGAAGCCGTTCTTGTGAACTGCTTCCAGGGGAATGCGCAGGTTCTCCATCATCTGTCGCAGATCCGGAACCGGCATCCTCCCACCGCCTTCCAGACGCCGCCTGATGGTATTCTCACCAGGATATTCCAGTGTCCGGTAGGCGGTATTGTTCTCCTCAAAAACGCTGTACACACTGAGCAGGTTCCTGGTGTCGTCCAGCTCGATCAGCTTCTGGCCCTGGGCAGTAAACCGGGCTTTCCCCCGCTCAAACAGATCACGTTTGGCGTCGTATACGGTCACTGGAACTGCCCCGGCCCGGGACGCACAGCCTTCCGGGAAATACTCCTGTATCAGCACCCTGCGGGCGAACAGCGCATCCCAGCCCATGTACAGCAGATCCGCCTGGTTGACGGCCCTCAGGGTTCCCACAATGTACCTTCCCCGGAGTATCACCCCCGGTTCCAGATGTTTTCCCTTATCCTGGGTTTCGTCCCAGCCGCAGCAGGGGCATGGGGCTGCGGGCTGTGGGCCTTCCTCATACTCATTCATGCAGTTAAAGCAACGTTTCATCGTCTCTCCCCCTGCTACTTCAGCAGGAATACATTGTCTGTATCCCCCAGACGGATGATGGAACCCGGCTGCAATTTGAAGGGCATATTCTTGGGCAGCTGCCTGCCGTTGTCCAGGTACACGCCGTTGGTTGAATAATCAGTGACCTGGTAGCACCGCTCATATATATCAAAGCTGACCTCACAGTGCCTTCTGCTGATCGCCTGGTTCTCAATCACCAGATTACAGCTGCCCCCGTCTCTGCCCATCAGAATCCGCTCTCCATAGGGCAGTTTTAACTGAGCCCCGGCATACAGCCCTGACAGACCTTCCACACACCCTTCGGCGTAGGCCACTGTGCTGGAGTCCTCGTCCCCCGCCACTGCGCCTCCAAGCACAGGCTGGATCACATCCTGGCAGGCTCCGTAGCCGCCTCCGGTTCCCATATACTGCTGATCTGCCTCCGTCTGGGTCTGAGGGGCAGGGCCGGACTGCCCGGCGCTGTCGGTTCTGCGGTATCCCTGATCATACAGCCAGGCTTCATACCGGTCCATATAGCAGAACACCAGTCCGAATCTGGAATAGGGGTTACAGATCTCCATAACCAGAGTCAGGAAGAATCCGCTGATATGGCCTTTAAACAGAGGATACAGCGGCCCAAAGAACAGATAGGGGAACACAAACCCGTGCTTCAGGGTCACAGTTTTTCCTGTGCTCTGCTGAACCATCTGGAAACTGCCGCTTCTTGTCAAAAGCCCCACAATGATCAGCACCACATAGAATACCAGATACGCTATTGCGATTGCTGTTAAAAACGTAACATTAATTAAAGCTGCCATACCTTTATACTCCCTGTTCTTTTATAGTCCGATTCTACCGTTTATCCCGGGACAGCCCTCTGAGGCTGACTGCGCCGGCAATGAGAAACAGGGCCGTCATTCCCAGAAGCACCCACCAGCCATGTGAAACATGGGCCTTGGTGGCCTCAAAAAATGTCTCTGCTTCATGTTCAATCATAGGATACTCCGCCTGCATTTTCAGCGGCAGGCTGTTGAGATTCACAATCCCTCCCAGGGCCTGCATGGTCCATCTGCTTAAAGTGGCGTAGGACAGGATCTCTCCCGGCCCTTCCAGCTTAAACAGGATTCCCGAAAACAGCAGCTGCACAATCAGTAAAAACGGCGCCGCCACCATGGCCTTGTCCCCTGACCGGAAGTTGGCCGATACCAGAAGCCCCAGGGCCTCTGAGGACAGGATCACAAGCCAGATGGTGAATATAATCTCCAGTCCAAAGTTGTCCAGATATACGCCCGGACCTTTTTTGCCGATCAGCGCCAGGAACACGCCGCACAGCAGACCCGACTGAATCAGCCCGATCAGGGCCTGGACAAAGAATTTACTGAATATGTAAACCCCCAGCTTCAGGCTACCCATGTACTCGCGCTTCAGGATATTGCGCTCCTTGCAGACCTCCTGTATGGCGTTGAACAGCCCGATCCAGATTCCCGCGCAGCACAGGGCAAACATCATGGTTTTTGTATTTTCATAGATATCAAACACCGTGTCGTCTGCCACAATCTTTAACATCAGCCCGATCACCACCGGCTGGGCCAGCAGGAGCAGCAGCCTGCCCCAGTCATTTTTGATCAGCTCCATGTACCGCTGCACCAGAATGGACAGCTGCCGGATGGCCGAAACCCGTCTCCCCGGCATCTTGATATCCGACTTACCGGCGCCATCCATCTCCGTCTGATATCCCTTTTTTTGGAATTTATCAAACTGGGCCTCCCAGGAGGCGGAGTCTGCGGAGATCATGTTGTAGGCATCCGCCAGATTCTCCGTGTCAAAGAACATTTTGGCTTCCTGGACCGTGCCGGAGAAGCAGAGTCTCCCTCCTGCCCCCATGAAGATGATCCGGTCACACAGATCCAGGTTCTGGATGGTGTGGGTCACCATGATAATGGTTTTCTCCTGGGTCTTGGACAGCCGGTTGAGGGTCCGCATCAGGCTCTGTTCTGTGCCTGGGTCCAAGCCTGAGGTAGGCTCATCCAGGAAGAACAGCCTGGGATCTCCCAGCAGCTCCACGGCAATGCTGGCCCGCTTCTTCTGGCCGCCGGACAGCTTGCGGATATAAGTATCCTTCTGGGGCTTTAAATCCACCATCTCCAGCACCCGTGTAATCTGCCGCTGCCGTTCTTCGGCTGTGATATCACCGGGCATCTTAAGCCTGGCAGTGTACTCCAGCATCCGCCGCAGCGTCAGGTTCTCGTAGATAATGTCCTCCTGAGGCACGTATCCGATCACTGATTTTAAATATTTAAAGTTCTTGGCCAGATCCAGCCCGTTTAGATACACCCGCCCGGTGATGCTCTTGTCAAAGCCGCTGATGGCATTCATCAGGGTGGTTTTGCCGGCCCCGGAGCCGCCGATGATGGCCACAAACTCGTTGCTCTCTATCTGGCAGTTCACATCGTGCAGCAGGACTTTGTTCTGGCCCACCACCTTGTTCAGCTTCTCCACAGTCATACTGATGCCGTGGCTCACGGTCTTATAGAAAATGCTGTCCTGTATGTAGATCAGCTGGAAAGCCGCAATCTGGATAATGCTGCCCTCCTCCAGCTTAAGGTTGTCCCTGACAGGCTTTCCGTTTACCAGCAGGCCGTTCTTCCGGCTCATATCCGCCAGCACATATCCGCTCTCCGAAGGGGTTACAGATGCGTGGAGCCTGGACACTGCCGGGTGGCTCAGGACAATGTCATTATCCGCTGCCCGTCCCATATTTAACGGTTTCCGGTTGAGACTTATGCGTTTCCACGCCTCACCCGCCCCGCAGACAGAATACAGAAGGTACACGGAGGAGGGCTTGCCCATGCCGCCGATGTTGAGAACCATACCGTCCCTCAGCTCCACAGCGGTCTTTGTGTCCTTTAAATATTTCTTGTTGCGCAGAACGTCCACATAGGTTCCGTTGTTGCTTCCCAAGTCCTCATACCAGACTTTTTGATCCCGGATGGTGATCTTCCCATGTACGTGGGACACCATGCCGCTGTCCAGCACAATGTCACATTTCTCCGGGCTGCGCCCGATCACCACCTGGGATTTTATGCTGCCGTTCAGGCTGAATTCCCGGATTGGAGCGCCCGGGCTGATTATCAAAAGCGTCTCTTCCATCTCATTTCTCCCACTGTTCCATATATGATTCGATCTGCTGCCGCTGGGGCTCGCCCACCAGCTTCACCTCAGGAATATACCCTTCCAGCTCCCCGAAATCCTGCTGGTTTACATTGGCGAACTCCTGACACATCCGCTTGTTGAGCGGCAGGCCCTGGGCATTCTGGACACAGAGCACATCCTGGGCATTTTCCGACAGGAGATAATAGATCAGCCGCTTGGCCGCCGCACGGCTCTTGTCCGCGCCCGAGCTGCTGACGCTCCAGAGACGGTCATATCTGCCCACATAGGACTGATCCGCGGCAAATAGCACCTGGTACTGGCCGGGTATCTCGTTGGACAGGCGCTGGTAGTCTGAGGTGTCCGACAGGTAGTATGCAGCTTTCTGCTGCACAAACAGCTCGTAACCATCGGTGAGAATATCGTGCCCCTCTTTCCCCGCTGTCTCGGCGTAGGTTTTGACACAGCCATCATCCGTCATTTCATCATAGATCCAGAAATCCCGGGGATTCACGCTGTAACTCAGGCTGTCCCCTGCCTTCAGCTCCTTGTAAGTGGTAAATTGGCCGGGCACCTCCACCTTGGCGTCCACCGCGGTGGCATACACAACAGGGATCTGCACACACAGGGGCATCTGTTTCATGGACGGGAACTGACTCTGATACTGGCCAAGGAAGAAGAACTGGTCTGTCTCCAGCAGACTGTAGGTGTCCTCCAGAGAGTCCAGCTGGTCATAGTAACCGCTGTCCAGCACCGTGCTGTCGAACACATCCGGAAGCCGGCCCGCAGCCGCAGCCTCCTTAAGTCTGGCCTGGTACTCGCCATGCTCAAATCCCGTGACATCCAGGGTGATCTGAGGGTAGGCATCCCGGTATTCTGAGGCCATATCCATAAACTCAGCCACAGCCTGGTCCTTTGTCTGGTCCTCATCCGCGGGAACCCAGACCGTGACCTGGGCAGCTGCCAGGTTCACCTGCTGCATCCTGCCCAGCATGGCAAAGGCGCTGGTTCCTATTACTGCCGTCAGAATGACCGCCACCAGGGCAATGTCCCTGATCCGCCGTTTCTTTCTGCGCTTCAGCTCCTCTGCCACGTTTAAGACCTGCCCTTTTTTCTGCAGCGCATCCTTGAACTGGTCCGTATTCTGGAAACGCAGCTCCGGGTTCACCGCAATGGCCCGCATAACCGCATTGCTTAAATACTCCGGGATCTCCGGATTCAGCTGAGCAGGCGGCACCAGGGTGTCCTCCATCTGCCGGTCCGTGGACTCATCCGGCTTCACCCCGGTTATAGCCGCGTACAAGGTGGCGCCAAGGGCGTAAATGTCCGTGTATGGGCCTTGTTTGCCCTTGCTCATGTACTGCTCCGGCGGCGCATAATGGGGCGTCAGGATGGTGGTCATATCCGTCTCCTCAATTCTGGCCGCGCCGAAATCAATGAGCTTCACAACGCCGTTGTTACAGATAAAAATGTTGCTGGGATTGATATCCCTGTGTATAATCTTGGATTTGTGCACCTCTTTCAGCGCGTCCAGCACCGAGAGGGTCACATTGACCGCTATGTCAATGTCAATGATACCGCCGTTGTCACGGATATACTCCTTGTAGGATCTTCCCTCCAGAAAATCCATCACCATGTAGGCGGTGTTGTTGTCCTCAAAGAAATCATATACATCTGCAATGTTGGGATGGGTATTGAACTTGGCCACAGTCCGCGCCTCGTTGAGGAAACGCTCCTTGCCTTTCAGGAACTCGGGAATGTGCTTTTCCGAATACACCAGCACATCCTTGGTTCCAGGCGTCCGGGCCGCTATGCCCCCGGGATAATACTCCTTCACTGCAACCATTTTGTTAAAGGTGTTGTCCCAGGCCTTATAAATGATACCAAAGCCGCCTGTATTGATCTGCACGCCGATCAGATAGCGGCCTGCCAGCAGAGTCCCGGCTGCCAGGTAGTACAGGTCCATGGGCGGGGCCTCCCTCACAAAACCGCAGTGGGGGCATACGTCAAAATCCTCCGAATACTCATTCATACAATTTAAGCAGCGTACCATCTCATATCTCTCCTCTAAACAGGCCCTGACCCGTATTTTATCACAATGGCAGTGGTGTTATCCTGGCTCTTCACAGCCTTCTCAAGAGCCATCTGCACCAGCCGCTTAGCCGCTACCCTGGCGCTCACCAGGCTGTCTGTCAGCATGGCCTTGATCTGGTGCTCGTCCAGGCTTTTGTAAAGCCCGTCGCTGCACAGCAGCACCGTATCCCCTGATTCCAGCTGGAAGGGCTGGGCGTTGCACTCAATCCTGCTTAATCCCCCCATGCCCAGGTAGCTGATCAGTGCCTCCGCCATCCTGGTTCCCGCCTCTGTCTCAAAGGTCTCCTGGGAGATCTCCCCGTGTTCCAGGGCCTCCTGAAGCTCCAAACGGTAGTTGTGATCCCTGGTGACGGCCATCATGCTGTCGTCTCTCAGTATATAGATCCTGCTGTCCCCCACAGACATCCAGTACAGCTTGTCCTTCTGAACCACAACCGCCACCGCAGTGCTGCCGGCCTTCATGGAGCCGCCGCGCTCATCCCGCAGGTTAAACACCGCCTTGTCCATCTTCACCGCTTCCCTGCGCAGGAACGCGCAGACGTCCGTCTCCGGTTCCATGGACCGGTAGTCCTCCGCCAGAATCCCGGCAGCTGTGCGGCTGGCCAGCTCCCCGCCGTTTAAACCGCCCATACCGTCGCAGATCACTCCCAGGGTGTTCTCCGGATCTGCCAGAAGGCAGGCATAGTCCTGCTGGTATTCCCGATGCCCGATGATGCTGTACACCGAGGCTTCTGTTTCCCGGCTTCCGTTAAAATGTTCCTCTATCACATTGGTTTCACTCATAGGAGATACCTGCCTTTACCATACATTGAGGCCCCGCCAGCATAAATTCAAGCTCCGGCTTGTAGCGGTAAACCGCATATTTTTCCAGCTGCACCCCGTTGACGTAGGTGTGGTTGGTGGACATGTCCTGCAGCAGGAATTCCCCTGCATCCCTGTCATAGATCAGCACGCAGTGGACTTTGCTGATCTGCGGATCATCCGTCAGGATGATATTGCACTTTATAGGCGAGCGCCCCAGGCGGATCTCCACATTGGAGGGCAGGTTCCAGCGGTGGCCCGCGGTCCTGCCTGTGAGCACCTCCATGTAGGGCACCGCGGTTCCGGTTCTGGCAGGACGGATCTCCTGCTCCCGGTGTACCCCTTCCTGGATCTCATCCACAAACTGCCCCATGGTCTGGGTTCTTCCCTTGTAATTGAGCACCAGCGCCCTGTCCACGGCATCCGATATCTTCCTGCTGACGTCAGGCCGCAGCTGGTACAGCGGCGTGTAGGAAACGCCTCCCAGCCGGTCCAGGGCATCGGGCAGCATCTGCCCGGTCAAGGCGTAATAGTAGGTGGTGGCCAGGGCGTACACATCTGAGTAGGCCCCCTGCTTCCCTGTTCTGCTGTACTGCTCCGGCGGCGCAAACCCCCGCTTCAGCTCCACGGAGAACTCCTGCTTATCCTTCATGGACACCTGCTTGGCGCTTCCGAAATCCAGAATACGTGGCGCCCCGCCCTCATTTAATATGTAAATGTTGTCCGGTGTAATATCCCGGTGCAGAATCCCCGTACTCCTGTGAATCACATCCATGGTCCGGCCGATCTGGGCCACAATGTCCGTGATGTCTGAACCGGCAATGGTATTGCCCATGGCCTTCACAACGCTTCGCAGGTTGCTGCCGTCCAGATACTCCATCACAAAGTAGGCTGTCTGGTTCTCCTTAAAGCACTCATAGATCTTCACAACCGCCGGAACATTTTCCAGCTGCTTTAAGATCTGGGCCTCCTCGATAAACCGCTGCATTCCGTGGCGGTAGCGGTCCGGTCCGCCGGCAGTGTTGATCTGCATGGTGACGGAACCGCCGCTCCGGTAAGCCAGACCCTCGGGCGCATACTCCTTCACCGCGCAGACAGAGCGGTACAGGGTGTCATAGGCCTTATAGGTGATCCCAAATCCCCCGATGCCCAGGACCCGGCCCACCAGATAGCGGTTGAACAGGATGGTTCCCGCGGGCAGCGCCCTGTCCTGGCCGTTTACCTCTCCCAGGGAGTATCCGCAGTCCGGGCAGAAGGCCTCAGTGAAACCTGTTCCAAAGCAGTTGGGGCATAATCCCTTTAACTCTGTCAGCATTTTCTATCACCACCTGATCGTCAGTTCTACGGAACCTGCCGTAATCTTATCATCCTGCTCCAGCCTGCGCCGGCTGCGGATGGGAACATCGTTTACCATGGTGCCGTTGGTGGTATCCAGGTCCGTGACATACATGTCCCTGCCGTCCCACTCCAGCACAAAGTGCTGTCTGGACATCTTGGCATCGTCAAAGTAAAGGTTGCTGATCTTGGAACGGCCCACAATAAAACTGTCTGTGATGCTCAGTTCCATGGTCTCAGGGTATTTCCCCTTAACGCTGACTCTCAGCTTAAAGGGCACTCCCTCCTGTTCCTCTATGGACACGTGACGGTGCACCTCCACATCTGAGGCCATCACCGCTTTTCCATCCACATACAGGACGCCGCGGCCCTTTTTCACCTTGCGGTAGACCACTGTCACAATCACGATCAGCACCAGCACCGCCAGCACTACGGGAATCCAGTACCAGGCCTTTATCCAGTCCAGAATCCGGTCCTTCATGGGCGGTTTCTCCACAGTAAATGTCCCGGCGGTTATCACCGCATTGGCTTCCATGGACTTGTCCGTGATACCTGAGCAGCGGATGATGTAATCGCCGGCTGTCAGGTCCGAGGCAACCGTGAGCACCACTGCGTTGCTGCCCTCCCCATGGCTGACCCCCAGCACTGGGATCACCTCCTCAGAGTCGCTCCCCACACGGGTCACGGAGTAGTTGGACGCTGACTCACTGCCGTTCACCGGCTCGGAAAATACCACTTTAATCTGGCGGTCTCCAATCTTCTCCCTGCTACGGAACCCTGGATGGATCGTATCCTTAATCCATCGGGCAGACATCACGTTCTTTGTCACCATCTGGTTAGTGTCCGGAAGCTTATAGGAAAAAGTCTCCATCTTGTTGGACACCAGATTGCTTGAAGCCGTATATTTCATGACATCTGAGGAAACCACACCTGCCCGGAACTCCTCCATGGACTGTTCAAACTCCTCCGGTCC
This sequence comes from uncultured Clostridium sp., assembly GCA_900551225.1. Classification (GTDB taxonomy): domain Bacteria; phylum Bacillota; class Clostridia; order Lachnospirales; family Lachnospiraceae; genus Enterocloster. Next base: position 1,876 of record URUZ01000019.1, on the reverse strand, counting down.
GAAGATTGCCAGCTGTCCGCCGGACATCCGTGCGAACTCCCCGAAGCTGTTCAAATTCTCCCTCTGGGTATCCTGGATTCCGAAGGCATATGCAGGAATCCCCTTTACCTCCAGATCATTCAGCGCTTCCTGGGAGCGGGTCTTGCCGGTGGAGAAATCCTCTCCGTCAGAGATCACCGCCAGAATCTTGCGCCTGCACTGCTCCGGCTTCACCTGCTCCGCCCTGGCCGCCGCCTGGCTGACCGCCTCAAAGAGCAGGGTCTTGTTGTCTATATTATCTATGGGTTCCAAAGCCGCAGCGGTAGCCGAGGCTTCATGGTCCTCGTCCAGCACCAGGGTCACTTCCTCGCCGAAGGTGTACAGCACCATCTTGTCCTGGGGACCCAGCTTTCCCTCGAATTTAAGGATTCCATCCTTGATATGGTCAAAATATGTTTCCGGCATGGAGTTGGAGATATCCAGAAGAATGTAGTAGTAGACGCCCTCCCCGGACTGGGCAAAATCGATCTGCTGGGACAGAGCCAATTTCTCAGAGCCCAGATAAGACTCCTGCTGGTTGGCGTTCTCCACCCTCAGGTTATGCCCGTATACCGTCACTTCAGGAAGGTTAACAAAGACCTGTTCCACTGTGGGGGACTTCTGGTCCCCCAACACAGTCAGACACATCAGATTCAAAGATACGATGAGCAGCGCAAGAATGCGCTTTAATCTCTTTCCCATACTCTTCCCTCTCTGCAAAATGCAACAAACTCAAACTCGCTGGACCCAATCCGTATTACATCCCCCGTTTTAACCGGCTTGGGTTCCTCCAGCAGCACTCCGTTGAGATAAGCGGTGGCACCCGCCTGCTGCACTGCATAAAATTTATTCCCGCGGCCGTCATAGACCACTGCGCAGTTTGCCTCTCTGGCAATGGAGGGGTCCTCCATCACCGGCACATCCAGCTTGTAGTCCCGGCCAATGCGGTTGAAGCCGTGGTACAGCCTGTAATCCCGGCCCTTCTCCGGCCCTTCCACGCACACCAGCCATCCGGCAATAAAATCTATGCCCTTATCCTGGGTGTACACGCCCACTGTCTTGTCATCCTCATCCACCGGCGGCTTTGCCTGGGACACAGGACGCATGGCCACCGTCTTGTCATCGGAGTCCGCCCCCTGGGCCGAGGGTGGTTTTAAAGCCACGGTCTTATCATCGTCCGCAAATATCCCACAGTGTGGGCATTGGGAAAATTTCACATCGTCGTAGTAATGTCCTTTAGCGCATCTTATAATTGCCATCTGTATTCCTCCCCTTATTATCCTTAATCAATCCAAACCGCAATGGCTGAATAGTTGTCCATGTCCGTGTTTCTTCCGTTCTTCAGCACGATCCCCTTCATGGCTTCCAGCCACTCATCGGGAGTGGAGGCCTTCTTAAAGGTACTCTCCATCTTTTTCTCCTCAATCAGCTCCCAGAACCCGTCGGAACACATTAAAAAAGCCTGCCTGCTGCCCCGCTGTAACGGTTCGGACAACTGGTACCTCAGTTCATCCTCATCCACTCCAAGCACGCGCAGAAGCCGGTTCCTGTCCGGATGACGGCGAATCTGTTTTTCCTTAATCTCACCAATTGATACAAGCATCTGCGGGACGCTGTGATCCAGTGTCCTGGCCTGAATGCGCCGGTCCTGGAAATAGTAGAGCCGGGAATCCCCGATATGTCCCCAGCGGATCTGTTCCCCGCTCACATCCAGCGCCACCAGGGTGGTCTTCATGTCCGAGGCCGTGCGGTCCTCCTGCTGGCCCTTAAGAATCCGTTCCTGGGCCTTTAAAAAGGCCCGGTCCAGGAACTCCCCGTCCCCGCCTTCCGCCATGAATTCTTCCACGCAGGTCTCAAC
>URUZ01000018.1 GCA_900551225.1 uncultured Clostridium sp. | reverse complement strand
TTTACGCTATAATCAAGTTATATAAAAGAATAACTGTGACAATGGGGTCACAAAGGGAGGACGCTTTTCCGTTTAGAGGGAAGGTAAATGTTATGAAAGAAATCAAGAATCCATTACTGCGCAACCTGGCTGAATATGGAGTAATTACGCTGAGCATTTTAATCATGGTAGTGGGAGTCTACTTTTTCAAATTCCCCAACCACTTTGCCTTCGGAGGTGTCACCGGTTTTTCCACTGTGTTCAGTGAACTGACCAAATGGTCTGCCAGTGACTTCACATCCATTGTGAACATGGCCCTTCTGGTGCTGGGATTTCTGTTCCTGGGCCGCGACTTTGGCGTAAAGACCGTTTACGCCAGCGTGCTGATGTCAGTGGGCCTGTCCGTGCTGGAGCGCGTCTGTCCTTTAAGCCGCCCTCTGACCACAGAGCCTCTGCTGGAGCTGTTGTTTGCCATCTTCCTGCCGGCTATCAGCACTGCCATCCTGTTTCACATCGGAGCTTCCAGCGGCGGTACGGATATCATAGCCATGATCTTAAAGAAACATACCAGTTTAAACATCGGCACTGTGCTGATGCTGGTGGACATCGCCGCAGTGGCTGCCTCCTTCTTCGTCTTTGGACCGGAGACAGGGCTGTTCTCCACCATCGGCCTGGCCGCCAAATCCCTGGTGATCGACGATGTGATAGAGAATATCAACCTGTGCAAGTGCTTTAACATCATCTGTGACGATGCAGATCCCATCTGCGATTATATTATCAACACCCTGCACCGCAGCGCCACCATTTACCAGGCCCAGGGAGCATTTTCCCATCACAACAAGACGGTGATCATGACCACCATGCGCCGCAGCCAGGCGCTGAAGCTGCGCAACTATATCCGCAAGATTGAACCCACCGCATTCATGCTGATCTCCAATTCCAGTGAGATTATCGGGAACGGGTTTTTGACAAACTAAATGCATATAATTATAATAGCTGTGGGACCTGCAATTGCGGCGTCCCGCAGTTTTTTTATTTTTGCAACTCATGTCAGGCTAAATGTTCATATAATTGATATAATGAACCAAGAGGTGATGGAAAATGTCTGTTCAAACAATAGAGACCATGGTCCGATGGGTGGACGATCATGTGCTGGAAAACCCTACATTAGAAAATATGTCAGCCCACGTGGGCTATTCCCCATACTACTGCTCCTCCAAATTCCGGGAGCACACAGGAACCACCTACAAGCAATATCTGGCCGGGTGCAGGCTGAGGACAGCGGGACATCTGCTGATTTCCACTGATGACCGGATTACGGATATTGCCCATCAGTGCGGGTTTTCATCGTCAGAGTCCCTGTCCAGGGCCTTTGTCAATGCATACCACAGCACGCCGTCCCAATATAGGAAACGGATGCAGACATATGGAGGAGTCAGTTATGAATATGGCAATCGGGAGAAATGATGAGTGCTGGTGCAAGAGCGGCCTGAAATACAAGAAATGCCACGCGGCCATCGACCAGCGCGCCGCCGCCTTCGCGCGGAGGGGCTGTCTGGTTCCGAAGCGGAATATGCTGAAGAATCAGGCCCAGGTGGATGGAATCCGCGAAAGCGGGAAGATCAACACCGCGCTGCTGGACTATATCGGTGATTTTGTAAAGGACGGTGTTGACACGGAAACGCTGGATCAGCTGATTTACAATCGGACAGTGGAACTGGGAGGCATCCCCGCTCCGCTGGACTATAACGGTTTTCCAAAGAGCTGCTGTATCTCCATTGACAGTGTGGTGTGCCACGGTATCCCCTCCAAGGACACGGTTCTGCGGGACGGGGACATCGTAAATATCGATATCTCCACCATCTACAACGGATATTTTTCCGACTCTTCCCGCATGTTCTGCGTCGGCGGGGTGTCCGCGGAGAAGAAACGGCTGGTGGATGCCGCCAGAGAATGCATGGAGGCAGGTATGGACCAGGTCCGCCCCTGGGGATTCCTGGGAGACGTGGGGCATGCGGTCAGCCGCTGCGCCAGGGAAAACGGATATACCGTTGTCCAGGAAATCGGCGGCCACGGCGTGGGCCTTCAGTTTCACGAGGACCCCTGGGTGGGCTATGTGACAGAGGCCGGCACCGGCATGCTGCTGGTTCCTGGAATGGTGTTTACCGTTGAACCCATGATCAATATGGGAGAGGCGGATGTCATTTTCCCAGAGGGCGATGAGTGGACTATTTACACAGCCGACGGGAAGCCGTCCGCCCAGTGGGAGACCACGGTTTTGGTCACTGACAGCGGGTATGAGGTGCTGGCCCACTAAACCGCTCTCATTCCGCTAATTATCAACCCCCTGGGCCAGTTCCTCTATGGCATTGTATTTGAAAAGGCAGGCCGCTGCGGCTATCTGGCTTTCTATGGGGCGGGGCTGGTTATGATTGGGATCGGCGTTGCTACACGCGGGGTTTTCCGGAGAATTGACCAACTGCTTCCATGTCCCGCGCCACTGCCTTCAGATCTTCCCTGATCCTGATCCCCTGGGGACATGCGCTCTCACACTGGCCGCACTCCTGGCACATGGAAGCCCGCTCCCCCTCCTTCATATCCGTCCAGTAGCGCCCTTTGGCCCTGGCGGCATTCCCGTACATGGCGTACTCGTTCCAGACAGAGAAGCTGCCTGGGATATTCACCCCAAAGGGACATGGCATACAGTATCTGCAGCCCGTACAGCCGTTCTTCACCCTGCTTCTGACTGCCTGGGCAGCCCGCTCCACCACAGCCATCTCCGGCTGGGACAGTGGTTTAAAATTTCCAAATGTTTCCAGGTTATCCTTCACCTGCTCTGGGGTGGACATGCCGCTTAAGACCACCTTCACCCCCGGGTGGCCGGCCGCCCACCGCATGGCCCAGGATGCAGTGGAACGCTCCGGGTCCGCCTGTGTAAACAGGCTGCTGATGTCTGAGGGCAGATTGGCCAGCATTCCGCCCTTCACCGGCTCCATCACCACCACCGGCACGCCCAGCTTCTCCGCCAGGGCATATCCCCTGTCTCCGGCCTGGTAATCGCGGTCCATGTAGTTGTACTGGATCTGGCAGAAATCCCATTTCCAGCCGGTGAGAATCTCCTCAAACACCTCATACTCGTCATGAAAGGAGAATCCCAGATGACGGATCTTCCCCTGTTTGATGAGATCCTCCGCCCAGTCCATCAGTCCCAGGCGTTTAATCTTCTCCCAACGGTCCCGTCCCAGGCCGTGAAGCAGGTAGAAATCAATATGATCCATTTGAAGCCGCTCCATCTGCTCCTCAAAGGCCGCTTGGGCGTCCTCCGGCGTTTCCACCTTCCATACCGGCAGCTTGGTGGCCAGATAGAAGCTGTCCCTGTCATACTTCTTCAGCGCCCGCCCCAGGAAAGGTTCGCTGGTTCCCTCGTGGTAGGGGTAGGCAGTGTCTATGTAGGTCACTCCGGCCGCTATGGCCTGCTCCAGCAGCCCTTCTGCCTCCGGCTCATTGATCTGCCCCTCCGGCGTCAACGGGAAACGCATACAGCCAAATCCCAGCAGTGACGGCCTCTCTGTCCCTGTCCCCATCTTCATCTCTCTGTATTCCATATCTGTCCCTCCGGCTCAGGCCTGCGGCCTGCCATTTTCTTCTAATTATATCAGACAATATACACGAGGGATAGAGATTGTTTGAATATTCCTGTCCGGCGCCGCTTAGAGTGTGTTTAAAACTTCATATCCGCCGCCTTAATAGAAATCCCCGCGCGTTCTGATTCCTCCGCTTCCCAAAACGCCATGGCGCGGAAGCCGCACAGCCCCGCTATGAGGCTGGCAGGGAACATTTCAATGGCATTGTTGTATTTTAATACGGTATCATTATAGAACTGTCTGGACAGAGCAATTTTATTCTCTGTTTCCGCCAGCTCATTCTGCAGCTGCATAAAGTTGCTGTTTGACTTTAACTCCGGGTATGCCTCACTCACGGCCATAAGCTGGCGGAGCGTTGCTGAGAGCTTCTCGTTTGCTGAAACCAGGTTGCTGAAATCGGAAGCCGCCATGGCGCTTGTGCGGGCCTTTACCACAGCTTCCAGGGTGCTCCGTTCAAAACCGGCATAGCCTTTGGCTGTCTCCAGCAGATTGGGGATCAGATCATAGCGCCGCTTCAGCTGCACGTCGATCTGCGCCAGCTGGTTCTTGACCCGGTTGCGCAGCACCACAAACTGGTTTCTGGTTTTGACCGCTGCTATGAGGATGGCCAGCACCACCAGCATGATGATCCCAATCACAATGTATTTACCCATTTTATCATTCCTCCTATTTTTCAAAACGTATAAAATCCTGATACCGGACATTTTTCATGCTGAAAATATCCTCGATGATGCGCTCATTTTCCTCCAGCACCACTGCGTAGATCAAAAAGTCATCCCAGAGCACCAGCTGCTCTTTCTCGGCTTCGGACAGGTTGGAAAAGTCTCTTAAGAAATTTTTAATACCGGAAATCTGCGCCGTCAAAAGCTCGCCCGTCTCCGTCCGTTTCACCGACACGACGGCGTTGGAAGCGGACAGCACCATGCGCAGCACAGCTGCAACAGGCAGCAAAAAGACCGCCAAAAACGACAAGACGAAAAAAGCTGTCAGTGCAACCGCAATCACCATGTCCGGTGATGACAATACGTAATTCAATTGCTCCGTGCCGAAGGACTGCGGAGCCGCCGCAGTGAAGCGCTCTATTCTGTCCATCAAGCTGCTGTTCTCAAGCGCGACAGCCGCTATGCCCATTCCCAGGAAAATCAGAATAGGGACCAGGCAGCCGCCGAGACAGCCTGTAAGGCAGGTACGGGATACTGAATTGATATTCTGCCCTGCCCCGCGGTATTTTAAATAGCCTGACTCTACGGCCTCTGCGGTTACCTGCCGTTTCCACGCTCCCAGATTCGCGGGCTGGGCCTGTCCCTGGGCGATCAGCGACAGCAGGGTCCGGTCACTGGGCAGCAGGCCGGGTAGTTCCTGATTTAAGACGCGGATCTCGCCGCACTCCATGGAAACCGCGCCCATTTTAACATACTTTAACAGCAGCGCCGACATATCTTTCTTGGTTTCGATCCGCAGATCCATCAGCAGGCTGATTGTGGTGGGTGGGATGCCGGTCAGCTTTTCCCGGTAATAGTCAAAGTCCTCATCCGTTCGGAAGGTAGCGTTCCGGATCGCGGCCTTTCTTACGGTATGGCTGATGGCCCTCCATATGAGTATCACCGGCAGGGACGTGACTGCCGCAGCCAGAGCCAGGAGAAGGAGTGCCGCGGCCGTCACCCCAAAATCACGCTCACTCCGGATGATATTCCAGATCAGACGCCCATCTTTCCCTATGGACAGAAAGATAAATAGGAGCGGTGGTACAAAGAAAACCAGACGGTCAAGTTTCTGCCATCGTTTGATCTGTTTCGTTGCAATTGTTCTTTTCATAGTGTAACCCTTACGCTTTCAGGCGCTTCCTGACAGCTTAAGTACCTCCCCTTCTGTGCTTATCTTATTTTCAACCATTATAACTTATTTTTCAAAGCCCTGAATACCCGCTGCAAAAATACACTATAAAATGCAAAAAAAGCCCATTTACGGTTCTGGGATCAAAACAGTTGCTTTCACATATTCCCCCTCCGTCTTAATTACGAAAATCCCATCATGCCTCTCGGCAATATCCTGGATAGCCGCCAGCCCATAGCCGTGGGCATCACTGTCTGGTTTTGCGGACACGGCTCTGCCATTTTCCCAGCACAGCGGCTGTGCGTATGTATTCTTTACAACGACCACAAGCTGCCGTTCTTCCTGGATTATCTGGACCTGGACACTCCTGCCGGACTCACATTTTTCAGCGGCTTCCATGGCATTGTCCAGCAGGTTTCCCAATAATATAATAATTTCCTCTTCTTTTAGGGAGATATCTTTAAGGTCGCCGCACAGAAAGCTTAAATTGATTCCCCTGTCCAGCGCCTCCTGCTTCTTTATATTTAAAATAGCGTCTGCTATGGGATGGTTGGTGCAGATGCGGTCCAGCTCCTTTGCCATCCCCCCCGTCAGCTCATGGATGTATTGAAGCGCCCGGTCATCCGCTCCCTGCTCCAGCAGATCGCAGATTGTGCGAAGCTGGTTCTTATACTCATGGAGACGCTTCCCCTGCTTTATATACAGATCCTGCTTATTTTTATAGATTTCAAGCTGCATCCCGGTCTGCCGCGCAGCGTCTCTCAGGCTGTTTTTCTCTATTTCTGTCCTTGTTGCCAACAGCAGATAAAACACCAGAAATGCATTTAAGCCGATCATTCCGGTCATCATGACAGTTATTTCCTCAGGCACAGTCCGGGTTCTCATCAGGATTTCCGATGCAAACACCCCCGCCCCCACAATAATTCCAAAAGACGGAAAAAATGCCCGCATTTCCTTTGGGCGCACCGATCTGCCGCTGCCTCTCTTCCAGAGCCTGTATATCAAAAATCCGATTCCGACCTCCACGGTTTTTACCACAAAACACATCACATAGTACATCATCAGATTTTCGGAATTTTTCATGGCATATAGGTAACCGGACACGCCGATAAAGTCAACGCTGATGAGCACCGAGTAATGAAACAGGTATACGGTTACCGCCTCCCACAGCGTGGTATTATAAAAGGCCCAAAGATAAGCATATGCAAGCAGAAAATCAAAAAACAGCTTAAGAACCACTATATCCTGGAACAGTGTCACGCTGACCGACATGACCGCAGTCAGAATTAGGAGGCCCAATACCCGGTTTCTCCCGCTCCCGAACTTCTTCCTGGTGAAAAAGGTATCCGCCAATATGTCCCAGAAAAACATTTCCATAAACACCCAAATAGGCGTAAGTATATAGTTAATCACAGGTTGTCCCCCCTGTAAAAGGCATATTCCCGTTTTACATACTGGTACCTGTTTTTGGGAATATTCAATGTGATATTCTGCTTCATTTCCAGACGGTATCCGCTTATTTTTACAATATATCTCATGTTCACCAGATAACTCTGATGAACTCTTAAAAAGCCATGCCCCCTCAGCAGGCTTTCCATCTCCGTCAGCTTCCTGGTCATGGTTCCAATCACCTGCTGATCATACGCGGACAGAAACAAAATACCGTGCCCTCTGCTCTCCACAAGGCAGATTTCATCCGCTTTCAGGTACGCGTTTCTATCGGTAAATTCCAGGCAGATTTCATCTGTGTCAATATGAAACCTCTGCAGTACGGCCTCCATGCACTCCTTGAAGCTGCTGTCCAGGGAATCCTTCACCAGATAGCGGAGTGCACCGACCTTATAGCCATCCAGTACATATTCCATGGAGCCGGTCACAAGAACAATGCAGATCTTCTTATTGATTTCCCTGAGACGCCGCGCCGCCTCAATTCCATTGACAATACCCATACTGATATCCAGGAAAGCAATATCAAATAGCGCGTTTTCACACTCCTCAAGCATCCCTTCCCCAGAACAAAAAGAAGCGGTCTGAAACGGAATGTCTTTCCCTTCTAAATATGCGGTGATTTTCTGAATCAGCCGGTCTAAGAAAGGCTTTTCATCATCACATATTAAAATATTCAACATACGTATTTCCTCCTCGTATGACTTTTATTCTCTCCGGCTATTGTACCACAGTCACTCAGCCGGTGCAAAGGCGCTCTATAAATACGCCCCCGTCGATTGCCTGCGCCGCCCAACTGTGATATACTAAAAAGCATAAAAATGTACGAAAGAAGGAAAATTTATGGACTTAAAACTGGAGGCCAGACAGATACAGGCACTCTCCCAGCGCATGATCCAGTCTGCGGAAATTCTGCAGATGACCGCTCAGGAGCTGGACACCTATATCAATGACCTGGCGCTGGAAAACCCTGTCATTGACATTGTGGAGCCCGCTGCCAGCAGCCAGGAATCCATCGAACAGCAGCAGTGGCTGAACTCCTTCAATGAGGAGAACTACTACCTTTACCAGCGTCAGAACAATGACGACGACTATGATTTCAGAGACAGCTGGAACATTGACACGGAGGACGGCGAGACCCTGGCGGACTATCTGTGGTCCCAGTTAGTCACCGAGGACTTCACCCCAGAGGAGTCTGAAATTATCAAATTCATGCTGGAATGCCTGGACAACAAAGGCTACTTAAGCGAGTCAACGGACACCATCGCAGAATATTTCCACGTGGACACAGAGAAGATAGAATTTCTGCTGGAATGCCTGCAGGAGCTGGACCCCGCCGGCGTCTGCGCCAGGGACCTGGAAGAATGCCTCCGACTCCAGTTACAGCGCAAACAGATGGACATCCCGGTGCTTCTTTCCATAGTGGACAGCTGCCTGGAGCTGGTGGCCAAGAACCAGATTCCGGCCATTGCCAGGAAGCTGCGCCTGACCCCCGCCGAGGCCGCCGGATACTGCCAGGTGATCAAATCCCTAAATCCCAAGCCCGGCGTGTCCTTCTCCAGCCGGGACCAGCTGCGCTACATCATCCCCGACGTGACCATTGTCAAGTTCAAGGATCATTTTGACATCCTGTTAAACGAATCCATGTATCCCGGCATTGGCATCAACAACTACTACCGCCAGCTGAGTCAGAACCCGGAATCCCAGGAGGTCAAGGAATACCTGGGCAACAAGATGCGGCAGGCGGAATGGGTCAGGCAGTGCGTGGCCCAGCGCAGCAAAACCCTGATGCAGGTCTCCAGGGCCATCCTGTCCCACCAGGAGGAGTTCTTCGCCCTGGGGCCCAACCACCTGGCGCCGCTGCGTCTGGCAGACATCGCGGGGGAGCTGGAGATCCACGAGTCCACAGTCAGCCGTGCCGTCAGCAAGAAATATCTTCAGTGCTCCTGGGGCGTATACCCCATGAACTTTTTCTTCTCCCGCAGCGTGGCCACCCGCACCCCGGATGCCGGCTCCCCCCAGGCCGAAGGCTCTAAGTCCCTGACCGCGGCGGACATTAAGCGGGCCCTGCAGGAGATCATCCAGGAGGAAAATGCCAAGAAGCCCTACAGCGACCGGCTTCTCAGCGAAAAGCTGGCGGAGCGGGGCATCACCATCTCCCGTCGCACTGTGGCCAAATACCGCGAGGAGGAGGGCATCGCCGATGCCAGCGGCAGGAAAGCATATATATAAGCTGGCCGGGCAGACGCCCGCCGGAAAAGGAGTCCGCCATGACCATCTCCCAAAACCTGGCCCAGCAGATCGTGGAAGCCATCCATGACGTGATCAAACGGGACATCAACCTGATCGACCACCAGGGCATCATCATCGGAAGTACAGACAGCGCCCGCCTGGGCAGTTTTCACGAGGCGGGCTTTCAGGCTGTGCAGACCGCCCGGCCCGTTGCCGCGGACGATGGTTCGGGCTACAAGGGCACCCGGCCCGGAATGAACTACCCCATTTTCATGGATCAGCAGGCCATCGCGGCCATTGGCATCACCGGAGCGCCCGGCCAGCAGAAACAGTACGGTTTCCTGGCCACCAAGATCACCGAGGTATTCTTAAAGGAACAGCAGCTGAACGAGGAAATGCACTCAGAGAACCGGATGCTCCACTATCTGGTCACCTCCCTGATCCAGGGAAATACCGGCAGCCCCCAGGCCCTGTCAAAGGCCATGGAACATTTTAAAATGGACCCTGCCGGACAGTACGCCGTGTTGTCCGCCAAGGCCGCCGACCAGGAGATCCAGCAGGCTTTCAATCTGTATCTGCGCCAGAAGGATTTCCCGCTGTCCCTGTACCTCTACCCCGGCCAGTGGGTGGTGGTGCTGGACCAGGAGAGCTGCCGCCGTCTGGAGGCTGCGGCCTTTGAACAGGCGTTTCAGGGCAAGCTCTGGGCCGGTCTGGGGAATTTTGCCCCTCCTGAGGAGCTGCCCCGGTCCTACGAGCAGGCCAGGCTGGCCAGAAGCCATGCCCGGCAGAGTAAAAAGGCCCTCTGCTCCATTGCCGGAATCTCCGCCAGGACACTGGTGGGAAGCCTGTCCGACGACATGCGCAGGCTCTATGGCCAGAAGGTGCTCCACCCTCTGACGGACAAGGATCTGGAGACGCTGAACGCTTATTTCCAGACGGACTGCTCCCTGAAGGAGACTGCCGCCCGGCTCTACATCCATAAGAATACCCTGCAATACCAGCTGGATCGGATCACGGAGAAAACAGCCCTCAATCCCCGGAGCTTTCAGGATGCATTTGCATTGCAGCTGGCGCTTCTTTGTTATGAATAACAAGCATTTGTTATAATGAATGAAGATTTTCATGTTCTGTACTATTGGGAAATGCCTGTGAATCTGCTACACTTTCAGTAGCAGATATTTTTTAAATTGGGAGGGATTACGATGAAGGTTGTGATAGCAGTCGATTCATTTAAAGGAAGCCTGACTTCCATGGAAGCGGGAAACGCGGTGAAGAGCGGGATACTCCGGGCGGTTCCCCAGGCCCAGGTTGTGGTCCGCCCTCTGGCCGACGGGGGCGAGGGGACCACGGATGCCTTTATCGATGGGCTGGGCTGCCGGAAGGTGGAGCTGACCGTCACCGGGCCAATGGGCAGGGACGCCCAGGCTTACTATGGCTGGCTGCCGTCCAGCGGCACCGCTGTGATGGAGATGGCCGCTGCGGCCGGCATCACCATGGTGCCTGATGCAGACAAAGACCCCATGAGGGCCTCCACCTACGGGGTTGGGGAAATGATCCTTCATGGGGTGAAAAAGGGCTGCCGGGAATTCATCCTGGGCATCGGCGGAAGCGCCACCAATGACGGCGGTCTGGGTATGCTGATGGCTCTGGGCTATGAATTTACCGACAAGGACGGCAATCCTGTACCCCAGGGCGCCGCGGGCCTTGGCAAAACGGCTCACATATCCGGGGAGGGGGCGCTGCCTGAGCTGAAGGAATGCACCTTCAAGGTAGCCTGCGACGTCACCAATCCGCTGTGCGGGACCAACGGCGCCACCTATATCTACGGGCCTCAGAAGGGCGTCACAGCGGATATCATGGAGGGGCTGGATCAGGATATGGCCAGGTTCGCTGATGTGACGGCCGCATATCTGGGGGCGGACAACCGGGAAGTGCCCGGCGCCGGCGCGGCCGGAGGGCTGGGCTTTGCGCTGATGGGATACCTGGGCGCTTCCCTGGAGCCGGGCGTCAACCTGCTTCTGGAAGCCACAGGCCTGGAAGAAGCGCTGAAGGACGCCGACGTGGTGGTCACAGGTGAAGGCCGGCTGGACGGCCAGACCGCCATGGGCAAGGCCCCGGTGGGCGTGGCCGGACTGGCGAAGAAGTACGGCATCACTGTGCTGGCATTTGCCGGAGGCGTGACAAAAGAGGCGGTGAAGTGCAATGCCAAGGGCATCGACGCATTCTTCCCCATTGTGCGCGGCATTACCACCCTGGAAGAGGCCATGGAGCCGGAAAATGCCCGGCAGAATATGGCCGACACGGTGGAGCAGGTGTTCCGTCTCATGGCGGCCAGATAATTATTTTCAAAACCTGTGTAAAACTGTACTAATCCGGCAGAGGGCCCGCTGTCCTCTGCCGGAAAATTGGCTATTTACGAAAAATGTATTGACAAATCAAGGGTTTCTAGGTAAAATATTAGCGTTGTCAAACAGACGCCCAGATAGCTCAGTTGGTAGAGCAGTGGACTGAAAATCCACGTGTCGCTGGTTCGATTCCGGCTCTGGGCATACGCAGGTGTAGTTCAATGGTAGAACACTAGCCTTCCAAGCTAGATACGTGGGTTCGATTCCCATCACCTGCTCTTATAGATAAGCCGCAGGGCCTTGATTATCAGGGCTTTGCGGTTTTTTTGCAACACTCAGACCATAGAAAAGGGGACACAGACAATGAAAAAGCAATTCTGGTGCACGCCTCACAGGCCTATTCTCCCTCACAGGCCTCCACATACACCCCGCCCCCGCCAATCCGCTCCCACACCGTAGGCTCATTCACATATACCAGGGCCTGCCAGTAATATCTGGCCGGACCGTTCAGCCCATGGGAGGAGGTATGCCAGACGCCCCTGTGAATCACAAACACATACCCGGGCCGCAGGATCACAGGAACCACATCCTGGGCCTCCGGCGCGCCCTCTCCGGCTGGGGCCAGACAGAACACAATGGGCTCCCCGGCGGGAATCTGGGCTTCCTGGGTGTGCAGGTGCCGCTCCATCTCCTCCGCCAGGAAGGGGGTCCCGCTCCCCAGAGTATACCCAAGGGACCCCAGTGTGTCCATAAGGGAAACGCCGGTATCCGTGTCCTCCCAGCCGTCTCCGCTGGAATAGTTGGTGTTCCTGGTGTTTTCACCGTTTCCGCTCAGGTTATAGAGAATTCCGAATTTCCCGTAATCGATGGACGTGATCTCAACTGCCTTCTTCACCACGCCCGTCATTTTCATATCTTCCATCAGCTCCTCCTCACATGCAGCCCTCTAAAAGGGCCGTTTTATACGCTGTGATGTCCTCCCCGTGCTGTTCCATCCATTCCAGAACCGTCTGGGTTCCCACGGCTCCCGCCCTTGCGCCCAGCTCTGTCACGGCCCTGGCTGCCGCATAGTTGGCAAATACCGCGCAGCGCCTTAGATCCAGGCCTCTTGTATATCCATACAGAAACGTACTGCAAAAGGTATCCCCAGCCCCTGTCACATCCACCACAGGCACCGGAATGCCCGCCACACTGAAAGGCTCCTCACCCCGGCGGTAAACCGTGCAGCCGTGCTCCGCCTTAGTCACAATCAGGCAGCCTATGCCCTTCTCATACAGCCTCCCCGCCAGATCACTGCCAAAACGCAGCGTCAGGTTCTCATATCCCTTCTCATTGACGAACAGGGTATCCACATATTGAAACAGCTCCTCATCCGCATCCCGGATGTCCGCCACATCCAGATCGCACCACAGCCTGCAGCCATGGCTTTTGACCTCCTCCAGCACCTGGCAGGCCGTCTGCCCCAGGAAACGCAGCGGCCGCAGCTCGCAGAAGGTGGAATAGATGTAATCCGCCTGTCTCAGCGCCTCCATGGCCGGCTGCGTCAGCCGGATCTCCTGCAGGTTCAGGGTTGGGATGAACACCGTGTGCTCCCCCTGTGCCAGGATAATGATGGTCTTGGAATCCGGCAGGGATTCATCCCAGACCATGTATTCCGTGTCTACCCCAGCCTCCCCAAGCCCTCTGCACAGCTCCTGGGATACCGGCCCGGGATTCAATGCCGTGAGAAATGACGCCGATGCGCCGCAACCGGCGAACACACAGGCTGCGTTGGCAATCATCCCGCCCATCTGGGCGGGCAGGGTCCGGACCACCACCTTCTCCTTCAGCTTTGGAAAATAGGGGGCGCTGTAGTATTCATCCAGCGCCACATCCCCGATAAAAAAGACTTTGAGAGCTTCTCCCATAGTAATTCCCATATTAATTCCTTTCACACGTGATAACACGTCTTATTCAAAACAAACTTACAGGCCCGCCCTGGCCTTTCTCACAGCCTCCATCATCACAGCCACATGCTCCGCGCACACATCCCCATTGTCCTGGTAATTATCTTTAAAATAGCTGCCTATGATGGCTCCGTCCCCAACCTTCAGCTTCTCCGCCACATTTTCCGGTGTGACGCCCGCGCCGATAATCAGCGGGAAATCCCCGATCCCCTGCCTGAACTGCAGAATTTTGTCCATAGAAGTCTCCTGGCCCGTGGCATCCTGGGTCACACAGACGGCATCGCACCTGGTCATGGCTGTCTGCAGGTCCTCCTCCACTGTCCTGGCGGACAGCACGGGCTGATACTTAAAACGGACGCCTCCGATGACATAGGCAGGGCATTTCCCGCGGTACAGCTTGAAAAATGCATCCAGCGATTCCTCATCCCTTGGCTTCACATGGCCAACCACAGAGTCCAGCTGCAGGTAGGCGCAGTTAAACTTCGATGCCAGTTCAAAACCCATGGCGTCCACATTCAGGCAGTTGACGCCGTAAGGCAGTCCCAGGCCCGCGTCCGCCACATAATCCAGTACCTTCTCCACCTGATAATACGTTCCGTAATATGTCTCCACCAGGATGCTGTCCACCCCATTATCCCTGTATATGGCAATCTCCTCCCTGGCCCGTCTCAGCACATCGGCATCGTCGGTCCCCTTGGTGTGAATCACGCCGATCACAGGCTTTATTACTTTAAAACACGATAAAAACTGATTCATATATCCACCTTCTTATCTTAATATTAATGTTACTCTGTCAGCGCAGAAAATGCGCAGACCGCCGGACCGCTGCAATTCAACTGCCCACCACGTACTTATATATGTCGCTTCTGATGTACTGCTCATTGTAGTACAGCACGCCTCTCATCTCATTTAACACCACCTGGCTCACCTTCAGCAGCGGAGTGTTCACAGGGCACTGGAGCCATGAGGCCTGTTCCTTTCCCGCAAAATGTACCTCAAAAGTATCAATATACTGCCTGCTGGTCAGGCCGCAGTGCTCGGTTATCACATCCAGCACGGGGCGGGTCTCCACATCCGCCTCCATCATGAATTCAAAATCTTCCGTAAAATAGTCCACCTCAAATATAGCCGCAACGTCGTTGGTGCACCGTATCCGTTTGATGCAGACCGCCCGTTTCCCATCCTCGGTCTGAAGCTGCTTTGCCAGCATTTTCCCGGCCTTAATAAACTTGCGGGACACCACACGCGTGGTAGGCGTGGTTCCCATCTGCAGGCAGGATTTCGTAAAGCTCCCCTTGGCGTAGGCGCTCTCAGTGAACACGGGGGTAGCCACAAATGTCCCCTTCCCATGCTTCTTCACCAAAATGTTGTCGTCCACCATGCGCCCCAGGGCATTTCTCACTGTCACCCGGCTCAAATTATAGGTCTTGCACAGCTCTTCCTCCGATGGAATCCTGCTGCCCGCAGGATACACCCCCTCCTCGATCTGCTCACGCAGGATATCGTATAACTGCTGATAAAGAGGTATCGCTATATCTGAATTCATCTTCATATTTCAACCGTCCCATGCATTGTATTTAGTCGTATTGCTGCCGCTCATTTACCTGATTTTAGGATATCACGAACACACAGCACTGTCAAACAAATGCACGCAGCAGCAGGACGGATCTGGGCTTTAATCCACCCCGTTTTTCCTGGTCCACAGATAGTAGGCAGGCATCCCTGTGGCCACCGCCACCGCTCCGGCAATGAGGCCGGGAATGGGCGCCCAGAGGAATGTGGACACCACCAGGATCAAGCTGGAGCCGATGGAAATCAGCGTCATCAGGCACCAGGAGGGGCATCTCCACATGGGATCGTAAACCGGGTTCTTGTGGTGGGCAAACATGGTCACAAAGGTCAGAGTATTCTTCAGCAGCAGCACCAGGGTGAAGTACCCCAGCAGGTCGGAAATGCTGCCCAGGAACACGAAAATGCAGGCGATCAGGCACTGGATCATAATGGAGAAATAAGGAGTATTGTACTTGGGATGGACCTTCTTAAAGCTGGCAAAAAACAGACCGTCTACTGCCATCTGGTACTCCAGCCGCGGCTGGAACATAATCGTTCCCGAGCAGGCCGCCATGGTCACGATGGTGCCTGCCACCGCTACAAAAATGCCGGAAACCCTTCCGATTCCAGGAAGCATGGCAGCCGCATCCGCCAGGGGTGCCGTGGAGCTCTGCAGGGTGTCAAAGGGCATGATCCCTGTGATTACCACAGACAGCAGCGCATACAGCACGATGATGAACAGCACGGAGCCGATCAGGGCCCTGGGCATGGTTTTCTTGGGGTCCTTGATCTCACCGGTCATATAGCAGCAAGCCCCCATTCCGTCATAGGACCAGCTGGTTGCGGATATACCCGCCAGCAGGGCCGCAATGCCCACCGGCGCGCCGGAAATGGCCGGGGTGCTGATATAATCGCCTTTCATATAGAACATTCCCACGCCGATCAGCAGCACGAACGGAAGCAGCTTTACAGCTGTCATCACGGTCTGGAGCTTGCCGCCGCCCTCCACCGACATCACATGGATCACCATAAACACCAGAATGGATGCCACGGCCACCAGCTTGATGGACAGCGCGCTCATGGGCGCCAGGTAGGCAATGTACTGGGCGCCTGCCAGGGCTACCACCGCGATGGCTGTGGTGTCGTTTCCCCAGAAGGTGGTCCAGCCGCACAGAAACGCCAGCTTCTTCCAGCCTGCATGCTTGATGTAGACATAGTGCCCTCCGTCCTCAGGGTAGGCCGTGGCCATCTCTGCCATTACCAGATTCTGGGGAATCATAATCATTCCGCCGATGAGAAATGCCAGAATTGTGATTAACGCACAGCCGGAAGCCCCCGCGACCTCACTGATGGAGGTAAATATTCCCGCTCCCACCGTGGTGCCCACCGACAGGGCAATGGCTGTACCCAGGCCAATCTTCTTCTCCAACTTTGTTTCCATAAGTCCCTCTCCTTTTTCTTTGCTTTTATATAATACATCATAATACGTCTTATATTTCCTGTCAACTGCAATTTTATCAGTTTTGAGCATATATAAGGAAATGCAGGCTTTTCGCTGCATATTTTCCACACAATGCACAAAATATTGGACGATTTTTTGTGGAGTTACACGGACTTTTTTATATTGAACCCATTAATAAGACGTGTTATATTGTATTATAGTTGAAGTGAAAGGAGCACACTGATTATGAAGCATTTTACCACATTAAAGGACGGCTGTCTGCCATCGGAGGCAGAGAACCACATCCGGGATTTCTGCGGCCGTTTCGGCCTGGAGGGCACAGAGGTATTCATGGACGATATAAAGGGCAGGACCGAAATCCTGTTTTCATCGGAACAGGACAAAGAGGCGCTGGCGCGCAGTCTGAGGGAGCGCTGTGTGGCGCGCATCCACTGTTCCTACTGGGCCTACCCCACCTCATTTCTCACAAAGCACAGCTTCTCCCAGCTGGAGGAACGTTTCGGCGGGCTGGATTCCCTCAGGGATTACTACGGTGATCTCACAGGCAGCCACATGTATTCCCGCTGGTGCCAGGAATATGAGCTGGCGACGGCGTTAAAGGCTCAAAGCTTCACCTTCCATCTGATAGACTACGCGCCCATTGACGGCATGTGGGATTTCACCATCTCCAAGGCGGACATCCGCCAGGCCATGATATCCATGCTTCAGCATTTCCTGTGCGCGCTGCTGGACAGAGGGCTTCTCACCCCGGACTCCCCGCAGATTGAGCTGGAGAATGCGGGCTGGGGCCTGGAGCACGGGATGCAGACCGCCGAGGACTATGTGATGCTCTGCAGCCAGATCTATGACCCCCTCCACAAGGTCAGGCTGGGCTGGGACGTGAACCACCTGCTCCACGCCCTGGGTTCTGATCCCGGTTCCGGCAAGGCCCGTTTCTTTCTTCCAGCTGCGGAGATTACGCCCGAGATGTCCGCTCTGGAAGGACAGTACGGCCATGATCCGGCCCTGCTGGCCACCAAATGGCTGGAACACAACCTGCTGCATCCTGGACTGGCCGGCAAGGTTGGCTCTGTACACCTTTCGGACTGCGGTTTGAAGGAGACTGAATTTTTCACCAACGGTAGATTCAATGGGGTATATTATGAGACCATCAGATCCCTTCCCTCCTGGGAGGACCGGGAAGAGTACGGTGTGAATGTGGTCCTGTCCAAATACGACTCCCATCTGGTGCTGGGCACCGGCGTTCTGGCGCCCGGACAGGTAAAGGAACTGCTGGGAGCGCTGTCTGGCCACTCCCCGGAATATGTGATTCTGCATGAACTCAAGAACAGTACGGATCTGGAGACAGATCTCAGGCAGCAGCTGGACTGCATTCAGTGACCTGCACCACGCTGCGTTACAACACTTTATCGCAGCACCGTGCGGAAGAAAGGATTAGACTATGAGATATCTTGTAATAGGGCCCACCATTATCAATGACATTGTATTCGCTGACCAAAGCCGGAGAGATCAGATTCTGGGCGGCTCCATCTTCTGTGTGGCAGGCATCCGGCTGTGGTGCGGCGACTGCCTCTACCTCTCCAACGTGGGCGAGGACTTCCACCGCTATTACGGGGAGTGGATGAGGGCCAACAGCTGCAGCACAGAGGGCCTGCGTTTTAACCTGCCCCACACCTGGTACACCAGGCTGACCTATGGGGACCAGGGGCTTCACAGCGAGGAATCCATCTACGGCCCTGAGGAGGAAATGCTTCTGGAGCAGCTGGATACCATTGACGCCGGCCATATTGCCGCCCACTGCGGGGAGGACACCAGGGGCATCTATGTGGAAGCCTCTGAGTCCGATCCCCTGTGGGACAGCCTGGATCTGATCCGCAGAGACGGAAAACAGGCCAGGTTCATGTGGGAGCTGCCCACCTCCGCCGCTATGGACCCCAATCGCAGGGCCAAGGTCCTGGACACCATCTCCAAGGTGGACATCTACTCCCTGAACCTGCCTGAGGCCATGAGCCTGTTTCAGGTCCAAAGGGAGGAGGAGGTCATAGAGGCCATCATTTCCCTGGGAACCCCCTGTTTCTTCCGGGTGGGGAAACGCGGCTCATACATGATACAGGACAAAACAGCCTGCTTCGAGCCCAGCCTGACCGTGGGCCCCGTGGTGGATGCCACCGGCTGCGGCAACGCCTCCACCGCCGCAGCCCTGTATGGCTGGTGTGAAAACCTGCCTCCCCGCAAGATCGCCCGGCTGGCCAACATTTCCGCGGCCTACAACCTGCTGCAGTACGGCCCTTATCCGGCAGTTACGAAAGAGGTGCAGGAGGCTGCAAGGCAGCTTCTGGATGACTCAGCCGCCTGCCCGTAATCAGCCGGTCAATCTCCAGAACCGCCTCCGCGGCCCTAATGGCCTCCTCCCCGGTGATGCCCAGGTGGAATACCAGGCGCAGCTCATATGCCGACACCGCCAGCCCCCTCACGCCATGCTTAAGAAACAGGCGGCCAAAGTCTGCGGCGGTTACACCGGAGGACCGCAGATCCAGCAGCACAATATTGGTCTGAGGCTCTGTGTCCGCCTGGACTGTGCGCAGCGCCTCCAGCCGCCTGGCCGCTGCTTTTGCGTGTGCGTGATCCTCTGCCAACCGCTTTACATTGTGCTCCAGCGCATAGATGCCGCAGGCAGCGGCTACGCCGGACTGGCGCATGGCGCCTCCCAGCATTTTTCGGACTTCTTTCGCCTCTTTTATTACTTCTGCAGTTCCGCACAGCAGGGAGCCAATGGGCGCTCCCAGGCCCTTGGAGATGCAGAACATCACCGAGTCCGCATACCTGCACAGCTCAGCCGCCGTGACCCCCAGGGCCTCCGCAGCGTGGAACAGCCGGGCACCGTCCATATGGACCCGGATATTCCTGTCAGCGGCCATTTCATAGATACTTCTCATATCGGACAGCGGAATGCATTTCCCACCTGAGAAATTATGGGTATTCTCAATGCATACCAGGCGTATCTCCTCTGTCTCAAGAATCCGCCTGACATCTTCGGTGTCGGGCCCGCCCAGTGCAGCCAGGCGGCAGCACACAGGCACCAGCCGGAAATACCGTTCCTCGAAACAGACCTTTTCGGACAGCAGAATATGCTGTTTTTCATCCACAAGCACCCGGTCCCCCGGTCCGCACTGGGACAGCAGCGCGGCCGTGTTGGCCATGGTGCCCGATGGAAAAAATGCCGCAGCAGCCTTGCCTGTTATTCGTGCCGCCATGTCCTCCAGCCGGTTGGTGGTTTCATCTTCGCCGCGGCCATCCGGCCTGGTTCTCCCGGCATCTCCGAGTTCGGCGGTGAGAATGGCCTGAAGCATTTCCCGGTCCGGCATTGTCACTGTATCTGAAATTAAATCAATCATATCTCTTCTCAACCTCCAAGTCCAAGGGGCAGTCCACAGAAATAAAACACCAGGAACATAGCGATCAGCACTGCCAGGTATACCACGGAGAACACCACCTGCCCTGACAGCAGCGTACCCATTCCGGCCTCCTCCTGATTGATCTCCGGTATGCGGTACTGGTTCATCATGGAAATAGCAAAGACAATGGCTGCATTTAGCGGTGTCAGGTTGTTGGTACTGGAATCTCCGATGCGGTAGAGGCATTGGGTGACTGCGGGACTGATTCCCAGATTCAAAAACATGGGAATAAAAATAGGCGCCAGGATCATCCACTTGGCCGATGCGCTGTACATAAACAGGTTGGTCACCGCGATTACCACAATAAAGGCAATCATCAGCGGCAGCCCTGTAAAATGGATGGATTCCAGGAAACGCTCCCCGCTGACAGAGATCACGGTGGCCAGGTTGCTCTTATTGAACACGTAGAGCATCTCCGACACCACAAACAGGATCAATACAAGGGAGGACACATTTTTAACGCCGTTGGCCATCATTTTGGGAATATCATTTTTGTGTTTTATCACCCCTGCGCCCACGCCGTAGCACACGCCAAGAACCACAAAGAATACTGATATAATGGGAACAAGCCCTGACATCAGCGGTGAGCTGGGCAGCAGTTTTCCTTCCTCCGAGCGGAGGAAACCAGACGCCGGCACACAGAATAACAGCAGCACAACAATAAATGCCAGGGTCCCGAAGCCTGTATACTTCATGCCGCGGTTCTCCTGAGGAGACAGTTGCAGTTTGGAACGGTCGCCTGATGCAGAGAGACGTCGGTCCGTATCCCCGTACAGGGGAACCAGCACCTTTTCAGTGAGAACGGTGGTCACTAATGCCAGTATGATACAGGCCGCTGCCTGGAAAAAGTAGTTCACCATGGGATTGACCATATAGCCCAAAGGCTCCGAGACCCCGTTAGTGATGGATGAGACCACAACATCCCCAACAGAGGGCAGGAGGTTGCCCATATACCCTGCTCCCGCCGACCCATAGGCCACGATGATGCCAATCCACGGATTCCTTCCGATGGCCTGGAACACGATGGCTCCCAGCATCACCACCAGGATGGTGCCGCCGTCGGAGCAGATGTTGGAACAGACGCCGACCATGGCCAGCACAAAGGTGATCATGCTGTTGGGCGCGTTGTAAAGCAGTTTACGAAGTCCCACCTTAAAAAAATTGCTCTCATCGCAGATTGCAACACACATGGTGATAATCAGCACAGAGGTCAGATTTGGGCTGTCCGTAAAGGCCTTTATAAAATTGGCCAGCCATTTCTGAAGTTCTGCCTTTGACAGCATATTGACCACGCCCGCCGTCACCTCCGTGATCTCCCCCTTCTGGGAGGCAGCCGTATAGGTCACCGAAACGCCCAGGGTACTGCATATAAAGGACGCTGCCAGCACCACTGCAATCAGCACGATAAACAGGTAGAACGGATGGGGCAGCTTGTTCCCCACCCGCTCTACATATTTGGCAAATCGTATAAAACCGCTATGTTTATTGCTCTTTCCATATTCCTTCCCCATGCCTTACGTCTCCTTTCTCACACCATATATCCCATTGAGTTTTAAAACCATTGTTGCAAACAGCTGCGCTGTCAGCGGAATCACATTTTCGTTGATGCTGAACCTGCTGTTGTGGTTGGGTGCAGTTGAATCACAGCCCAGCCACATAAAAGTGGCCTTGCCTCCATGACTCTGCACCTCTCTCATGAGAAAAGTCACATCCTCCCCGCCTCCCAGCATGTCATGGGATTCTTCCATTGCTGTGACTCCTTCCGTCTCTTCTGCGGCTTCACAGGCCAGCCGGATCATCTCAGGGTCACAGGGCACGTCGATTGAATGGCCCATGATCTTGTAGGAGAAATCACACTCATACATGTCCGCAGCGGCCTTGGAAATTGTCAGCATACGCTGGAACATATACTCGTTCAGCTCCTCTGTCACTCCCCTGACCTCTGCCTTTAACAGGGCGTAATCCGGAATCACATTCCGCCCCGGCCCGGCAGTGCAGGCCCCCACATTGACTCTGGTTCTGCCTCCGCTGTGTCTGGATATGCCCAGCAGATTCAGCGTGGCTGTAGCCGCCGCTGCCAGAGCGTTACGGCCCATCTCCGGTGCCATCCCTGCGTGGGCGGACAGCCCTTTAAATATCAGATCCACCTTGTAGCTGATGCTGCCGTTGATGGTTGATGCCGAGAACTGTCCCAGATGGCTGCTCATATCTGATACATGTCCCCCAAACAGGTAGTCCACATCCGCCAGCTGACCGCTGGCCGCCATGGATTCCCCTCCTCTGGCCCCCTCCTCCGCGGCCTGGAATACCAGCTTGATCTTCCCGCAGAGCTGGTCCCGGTACAGGGACAGAATCTTTGCAACCCCGATTCCTATGGCCGTGTGAGCGTCATGGCCACAGGCGTGCATCAAATTGGGGTGAAGGGAGGCAAACCCTTCCCGCGCCGGGAAATGATCATCTGACAGGCACTCATCCACATCATTGCAGTCAATATCAAAGCGCATGGCTGTGACCGGCCCCGGCCTGCCGGTATCAAGGATGCCGATCACGCCAGTGTAGCCTCCCCTCATCTTCTCAACCAGCAAAGGCCTTGCCCCCTCGCTCACAGCCCGTTCCATGCAGGCGTTCAGCTCCGCCTCAGAGGGGACTCCATACCGTTCTCCACGGGTGTGGACATCCCTTCCGAACACATAAGGAATATCCAGTTCCTCCAGCCTGCTGATAATCTCAGAGGTGGTCAGAAATTCCGACCACGCATTTTCCGGCCGTTTATGCCTGGCCCTCCGAAAATCAATCAGCTCTTGTTTAAACACTTCCCCCTTTATCTTGGAGAATTCCATAACTTGTCCCCCTTCCTTTGGTGGTGAATTGACTTGTTATGTCAATTCTATCAGAGCTGCTGCCAAAGTTTTGCCGTTCTTGCGCCAAAGTTTTGCCAATCATCCCTTGGTTTTATCCCCCTTCGTTGAAATATCTACCGGACCCCCTTATAATGTTTTTAAACAACAGCAGGAAAGAGGTGATGATTTTATGGACACAGCGGCAATTCGATATTTTTTGCTTTTGGCTGAACATGGAGACTTAAATGCTGCGGCAAAGCTGGCGGGGACCTCTGAGGAAAACATCAACAGCGCAGTGTCTGCCCTTCAGACTGAATTGGGCTGCACGCTTCTGCTTCGGGACAACGGCGGCCTGGTGCTCACTGCAGCAGGAGAACAGTTCCTGGTCTGCGCTCACACCATCCACCGCACCCTGCAGGACTTTTCCTCCTTTTTGCGGCAGTCCGTTCCAAAGCCTGTGTCGGTGAGCATTTCCCTTCGGGCCTGCAGCGGCCTGCTCACCCCAATTTTCACTAATCTGAAGGATGCCTATCAGGATTTTGACCTGACCCTGTCCCAGAACGCCGCGGAGAACCAGTGCGACCTCAGCATCACCACTGAGGAGGCAGCCCCAGCCTCTCCCGGCTCCCTGCTGCTTCTGAAAGAGCCCCTTTTTCTGGTTGTCAGCAGCAGCCATCCCCTGGCCGGGAGAAAGGCTGTCCGGCTGTCTGAACTGGCGAAGGAGGCCTTCATCGTCCAGACAAGAACCAATCCTCTGAGGACAATCATGGAGAGGAACTGTATGGCAGCAGGATTCTCTCCCCGCATCGTAATGGAAACAGACAGCATTATGGCCTTCTCCAAGCTGGTCTCCGCCAACCGGGCGGTCTGCATTGTGCCTGGAATCACCAACTGTGCCATCTTTGATGAGCACTGCTCATTTATAGAACTCATCCACCCCAGGCTGTACCGCTATCTTGTGCTGAGATGGGACCCCTCCCGTGAGCTGAACGAGGCCTGCCGGACCATTCGTGACTATCTTTCCTCATTTTTCGAACATCTGCCGCGGACACAGAAGAAGGTGTTTGTCCACACGTTCAGCCAGTTTGATGTGTATGTAAACGATACACCTGTGTATTTCAGCAACAAAAAAGCCAAGGAGCTGCTAGCATTGCTTGTAGACCGTCAGGGCGGCATCGTAACAATGGATCAGGCCATTGACTGCCTGTGGGAGTCAGAACCCTATGATGATAAACTGAAACGGCGATACCGGAGCGTCATCATGGCACTTCGTGCCACGCTGAAGGAATATGAAATCGTGGATATGGTCACATTCCAGCGAGCCGGCGCCCATGTAAACCGGAATCATTTCACCTGCGACCTGTACGAATTTATCAAGAGAAATCCGGCTTTCCTTTCCGCATTTGTAGGGGATTATATGCTGGATTACAGCTGGGGGGAGCGGATGCTGCCGCTGCTTCTCCGAATGGATGTGTAGGTTGAGAGCGGATACTTCCGCTGCAAAAAAGAGGGTGTCCAAAAACCATATATCAGCTTCCGGACACCCTCTTTTAATGCACGCGGCGCGCTCTGGGAGTATCCGCCGCATTTTTCCCATAATGGGCGTAACGCACGGTCATCTCCCCGTCCACCAGCACTGCGGTCGGAAGCTCATTGCCATCTTACTCGCCGTGGACCCCCTTCCATGAACAGTTGAATACAAAATCTTAAAATTTTTCCGGATTATGGCTTGACATCCGCCCCATTTTTTATTATAATAGCCTTCGTCAGTTGAAAACAACTGCGTATGCGCGAGTGGCTCAGTGGTGGAGCACCACCTTGCCAAGGTGGGGGCCGCGGGTTCGAATCCCGTCTCGCGCTTTTTTTGATGCTGAGTGTGAGAGGTTCTGTAAACAGAATCTCTTTTTTTGTTTATCCGTTGCCCCTGCCTTCCTGCCGCGCTATAATAGTCATTAGAAACACCAGTACCGCAATCCCACACGGAAAAAGGAGGCCGCCATGTTCAACAAGTTTAAAAACAATCTGTTCTCGGAAAACGGCACGAAATGCATCAACATCCTGTTTGTCCTTGTCGCCTTTATCAGGAACCGTGGATTTGTGGTCAGC
Organism: uncultured Clostridium sp.; assembly: GCA_900551225.1. GTDB lineage: Bacteria > Bacillota > Clostridia > Lachnospirales > Lachnospiraceae > Enterocloster. The sequence goes on along the minus strand of URUZ01000018.1, from coordinate 310 downwards.
GTTTTTGCGGTGTGGCTGTTCTATCTGTATTCCTCCTTTAAAAATACAGAGTATAAATCCATGAAAATCTTCAACTGCGTCCTTGCGGTTTACGCCATTGCCGTCATTGCATTTAATCTGTATTTTTTAATAAACGGTGCCTTATGCGCGGCAGGGAGCAGCTGCCCCAGCCTGTAACGCACAACTACTGCCCGGCTTTATCCATTTTCTCCCTTTTAACTGAATCCTGCCTTCTGCAACCGGAAACCGCAAAAGCCAGTCCGACTGCGGAAATTACAACTGCCCATTTTTTCATCCATTTATCCTCACG
>URUZ01000017.1 GCA_900551225.1 uncultured Clostridium sp. | reverse complement strand
CGGGGCTGCGGCCGCGGGGCCGGGCTGCGGAGCTGCGGCGGCCGGGACAGACGGCATATCGCAGCCCTCCGCCTTCTCTGCATTTTTCAACACCCGGTCTGCCAGTGCCTCCGCCTCCTCAAGCGCGGAATTCGCCGCCGCTGCGAACTCTGCGGCCTCAGGCCCCTGGCCAGGCCGCTGGGCCGCGATGTACTGGGCGGCTCTGGCGGAGCCTACCTGGCCCGCGTTCAGGGCGCTGCCGCCGGGACGGTACACGCCGTGGCTGGCGCTCACTTCTCCCACGGCGAAGAACCCTTCCAGATTGGTCTGCCACCACGGGTCCACTGCCAGACCCCCGTTGTTGTGCTGGGCGCACAGCGCGATCTCCAGGGGCTGTGTCTCCAGATCCACGCCCTTGTCCCGGTAGAACTCTACTGCCGGCCGGTTCATGTGCTTCAGCCGCTCTATGGGCGTGCCGAAGCAGGCTGAGGCCCTGCTCAGGTATTCCCAGGCTTCCCGGTCCAGCTTCTCAAACTCCACCGGCTGTCCGCACGGGTTGGCCCGGAAGTCCAGGAAAATCCGGCGGCCCTTGCACCGCTCCATGTACACCAGGATATCAATCATGGAGCTGCCGCCCGCGGCCTTTCTCACGTCAAATGGCCACTGGTAACCCTTTAAAAATACTTTGCTCATCATCTCATACCGGTCCGGGAAGAAATCCGAGAGAAACTCCCGCTCATCCCCCCCGTCCTGGTCAGTTGAGATAAACCTGGGCAGCACCTGCATATACGTCCCGGACACATTCCACCTGGGGCGCACAGAGGCCATCCCATACTGCCACTCCGTCAGGTTCTTACCCCTGACCCCAGCCTCAAAGGCCAGGCCGCTGGCTCCATAATGCCCAGCCGGATACACGCTGTCCGCGTACATTCCGGCCGGCCCGCCGGTGGCATAGATTACATTTTCACAGGCAAAGAGTATAAACCGCTCTTTCTCATCCTCCGCCCGGTCCAGATCCAGGCACAGTAAGCCCAGCACCTTCTTCCCGTCCGATAAGATGCGGATCACCTGGGTCTTGTTGAAGATGCGGATCTCCTTCTCCCTCACAGACCGCTCCAGGCACTCTGTCATATATTTAGAGGTATAGGGGCCCACACTGGTAGCGCGGCAGCGGGGATCGTGGTCCGTCTTGTAGCCCACATACTCCCCCCAGCGGTTCCGCGGAAAGGGAACCCCCAGGTTGACTAGTTTTAAAAAACACTGGGCGGACAGCGCCGCCTCGCACAGCGCCAGATCCCCGTCCACGCACTGGCCTGAGAACAGGGTCCTGGCCATCTCCCCCACGCTGTCCGGCTCTCCCCCGGCCAGGGTCAGTTTATAGTACGTCTGCTTGTCTGAGCCCGTATTCCGGGATGTTCCCGCGTTCACGTGGTCCGTCACCATGGCAATATCCCTCTGCCCCAGGGACCACAGCTGGTCCGCGGCGTTGAATCCCGCGGCTCCGGTGCCCACGATGACCGTATTCATTTTATAAAGACGCACTTGGTCCTTAAACCATTGTAACTCCATAGAAATCCCTGCCTTTCATGCCAGTGAAACACGCTTTGTGTGCATCTCACCACCTGTTATAAAATGCGCCCCGGCCTGTACCCGCCGGGGCGCTCTGCCCTCCTCCCCTAAGCGGATGCGAAGGGGACTTTCCTTGCTACAGCCGCTGAATATGGAAACCGCCGTCCACATCCACATAATTACCTGTGGTATACAGGAATTTGTCGCTGCAGAATGCACTGACTACGTCCGCCACATCCTGAGGTGTTCCCCAGCGGGCGATGGGGAATGTTCCCCGCTCAATCAGGCCGTCGTACTTCTCCTGAACAGTGCTGGTCATGTCCGTGGCGATCACTCCCGGACGCACCTCGTGGACCAGGATTCCCTCACCGGCCAGCCGGTCCGCGTACAGCGTGGTCAGCATGGACACGCCGGCCTTGGACACGCAATACTCGCCTCTGCTCACACTGGACACAACGGCGGAGCAGGAGGACACGTTCACAATGGTTCCACGTTTTTTTCCCTCCACCGGCTGCGCCAGCATCTGTCTGGCCACTGCCTGGGTCAGGAACATATTGCCCTTGGTGTTGATTCCCACCACACGGTCGAAGCTCTCCTCCGTCATATCCAGAAGGTCGGCCCTCACCTTGGGGGCCACGCCCGCATTATTGACCAGCACGTGCACGGCTCCGAAGCGTTTTACCGTCTCCATCACCAGGCGCTCTCTGTCCTCCGTCTCTCCCAGGTTTCCCTGGACATAGAGGTATTCGATTCCGTCCCGCCGGAGAATCTCCATATTTCTCTCATTTTTCTCCTCGGGGGTTGTGGCAAAGATTACCACATTATATCCGTCTGTTCCCAGCTGATGGGCGATGGCAAAGCCAATTCCCCGGCTTCCCCCCGTTACGATTGCTGTCTTTTTCATATCAGTTCCTCCCTTTTTCTCTCCCCTGAGCAGGCGCAAAGGGGTTCTCCTAACCTTATTTTACCGCCGGTCATTCATCCCTACGGATGTAAAAGTACCTTGATGCTGCCCGCGCTGCGGTCCAGACAGGTCTCCAGCGCCTTCTGCAGTTCATCCAGCGGAAAATGATGGGTGACCAGGCGTTCCAAATCCAGCTCCCTGGCGATTTTCAACGCGATGGGGAAATCCCAGCAATATCCCTGGGCGCCCTGAACCCTGATCTCATGGGTTACGAACCTGCTGGCCGGGATGTTGATGTCCGGTTTCTCGAAAATACCGATAATCGTAGCCAGCCCGTTCCGTTTCAGGCTCATCATGGCCTGGAGAAACGTGGCTTCCAGCCCCACGCACTCAAAGCTCTTGTCCACCCCTTTTCCGGAGGTCAGGCGCTTTATTTCTTCTTCCAGATTCTCCCTGCCGGAATTCACAGTGACCGTGGCCCCAAGTTCCCTGGCCACTGCCAGGCGCTCATCCGAGAAGTCCGCAATGATAACCTCGCCAGCCCCGCTTTTGCGGCAGATGGCGGCGATCAGCATGCCGATGGCCCCCGCGCCGATCACCAGCACAGTCTCGCCCAGGCGTATGTCCGCCCTCCGGACCGCATGGGTGGCCACGCTTAAAGGTTCCACCAAAGCGCCTGTGTCATAGGACAGGTAGTCGGGCAGACGGTACACGTAAGGGGCGTTTACTGTGATGTAGTCCGCCATGGCCCCGTCGCCGTTTCTGTATGTAAATGAAATATTTTCACAATATCCATATTCCCCATGGCGGCAGGCGTCGCAGGTGCCGCACACAATACACGGCTCCACAGTCACCCGGTCACCCGGCTTTACGTTTGTAACCCCGCATCCCACAGCCTCCACATCGCCGGAAAATTCATGGCCGATGGTGACCGGCAGGGGCGCGGAGGGGTGTTTTCCTTTAAAAATGTGGAGATCACTGCCGCAGATCGCGCTGGACTTAATCTTTACCAGCACCTGGCCTGCCTTTGGCTCAGGGACAGTGCGTTCCAGGAGCTCTGCTTTCATAGGCTCTGTTACACGCCCAATACGGCTCATCCGTTCACTCATATCGGTTCCTCCTACTGAAAACTCTGTTCCCGCTTAGCGGCGTCATCCCTGGCTTCCTTGTACAGCCTGGAATAGATTTCGCTGTCACGGATCACGCAGCCTGTTCTCCCATGGTCTCTCATAATCTGGGTGCATTTGGAGCAGGTTATGCAGCATTTGCCCGGCTCCATGGCCCCCTTTGACAGGATGTCCCTGGGCGCATCCGGATACGCGATGCTGGAACGTCCCAGACCCACGAAGCTGCAGCTTCCGTCCAGTAAATTGGCGGCCCCCGCATAGGGAAGGAACTGTCTCAGCCAGGTGTAGCCGTTGCCCACCACAGGGACACTGCCGGCCGCCTTCTGAATCTGGCGGGTAAAGTCAAACAGTCTGGCCATGCTCTCCAGCGGGTGCTCGTCCGGCGTGGGGATTCCCATGCTGGACAGGTCAAAAGGCCTTGTGACCTGGGGATAAATGTAATATGGATTGCCTGCGGAGTTGCTGAGCAAATCCACGCCCTCCTCACACATCATGCGCACCAGGGCCATGGGCTCAGTCGGGTCAAACTTCCACATATCATCCTTGTCGCAGCCAAATCCGTAGGGGTATGGATGGGCGTCAAAAACATTGAACCGGCAGGCGATGATAAAGTCGTCCCCCACTGCCTGGCGTACCGCGCGGATGGTCTGGCGCAGGAAGCGGGTGCGGTTCTCAAAGCTTCCGCCATATCTTCCTTCTCTGGTGTGGCTGGCCAGCAGCTCGCTTAAGAGGTAACGGTGGCAGCTCTTGATATCCACACCGTCAAAACCAGCTTCCCTGGCCATCAGGGCGCTCTCCACATAATGTCCGGTCAGGGCATCCAGATATTCATCCGTCACTACCGGCGCTTCCGGGTCCAGACCCACACGCGGGTCCAGAAGAGGATCATGCTGCGGCACAATGGGAGCCGCCTTATGGCCTTCCGGCCTGGAGTACCTGCCGGAGTGGGTCAGTTGTAAAATGTTGACCGGGCGGTGTTCTGCCCCGTTCTTCTGGGCTGCGGCCAGATTGCATTTCTCCACCAGCGTCTTAAACTGGTCTAAATTGTCCCTGGTCATCATCATCTGAAGGGAATTGGCGCGCCCCTCCACAACCACTGCGCAGGCCTCCCACCAGATCAGTCCCGCTCCGCCCTCTGCAAAACGCATATAGCGGCGTTCCACCAGCTCCGAAGGTGATCCGTCGGGGTTGGAGTCACAGCCTTCCATCGGAAGCACGGCAATGGCATTGGGCGCAGTCCGCTTTCCAACCTTTACAGGTGTATGGAGGGGAGTTAAATCCTCGCTTATTTTTACGTCGGCCCCAAGGGCTGCGATCTTTGCTTTAACTTCATCTAATGTCTTATAATTAAACTTCTCATGTGATGCCATGATCATTCTCCTTCTTTTCCCCTGATGGTGTGTGAGGGGACATTTCTCAATCTAATGACGAGTTGGGATCAGCCCTAATGCACTGCATGCCTTTTTCATAAACTGAATCCCGGTGAGAGCCACCTGATCCGGCCCTCCGCCCAGCTGAATCCATCCGGAATCCAGGCCTCCGGGCGCAAAAGTCTCCATAGTAATATGACCGTCATAGCCATATTCCCAAAGCAGTTTCCAGATTGTATCCCATGGAAAGAACCCCTGACCAGGAGCCCCTCGGTTGTTGGAACAGGCATGGAAGTGAACCAGCTTGCGGGCCTCCAGCACACTGCGGAGCGCTCCAATGAGATCATCTTCCTCTATACCTGCATGAAATGTGTCGAAATGCACGCCTACGTTTGTCTCTCCGATATCCTCCACCAGGCGCAGCACCTGATCTGCTGTGTTGATCACACTGGTTCTGTATCGGTTGAGCGGCTCCAGCGCCAGCTGGACTCCGCATGTTCCGGCCCGGCGGGACAGCTCTCTGAGCCCTGTCACCGCCAGATCCCATTCTCTCTTTTGATCCTCCGCCGTCAGCCTGTGGCGTTTGCCGCCGCCCGTGTAGAGAGGGCCGGCAAATACAGCTGCGCCTGTGCGCCTTGCCGTATCCAGGCAGGAGGTCATATATTCCATAGTGCTTCTGCGGATATCCCCGTCAAAGCTTGACAGGTCCCGGCCCGGCCCCAGAGCGGCGCACAGGCTGACTTCCATGTCCAGAGAAGCTATCTCCTTTATAAGGGCCTCGTCCGCGTCAGGCCGGGTCATGGGCAGCTCCACGGCTGTAAATCCCATATCCCTGGCCCTGACGGCCAATCCCAGGCATTCCGGTCCCAAGCCGTTCACCCAGTTCCAAAGGTTGATGCCCAATGGGTTGTTCATCTCACGTATCTCCTATCTGGTAGATCCGCGCACAATTAAATCAGTGGAAAGCAATTCCCTGGAAACCGGGGGCAGAGTACCCTTCGCCTCCTTATAGCGGATCTGACGGATCAGATTGCTTGCAGCGATGACTCCCATCTCATAGAAGGGCTGGGACACTGTGGAAAGGGGCGGCTCCACCATTGCGGAGAGGGTAACATTATCGAATCCCAGCAGGGACACGTCCTGAGGGATCTTCACCCCCATCTCGTGAAGGGCGTGAAGGATTACAAATGCCTTGGGATCACTGGTGGCAAAGATGGCATCCGGCCTGTATTCCGAATTCATCAGCTGGCGGGTCAGGTTGTAGAAGCTGTCGCTGCCGGTTGTCTCCCGCATCACCAGTTCCTCCCTATACGGAATCTGGTTGTCCTCCAGAGCCGCACAGTATCCCCGGAAACGCTCACTGTACAGGGACAGGTTCTCCCGTCCCATGGCCAGGGCGATCTTCTGATGTCCTGTGCGGATCAAATATTTCACTGCATTGTACGCTGATTTATAGTTGTCTACTGATACAATATCGACCTTTCCTTCATCCTGCTGGTAAAAACGGTTCACCAGCACCAGCGGAAAGCCCTCTGATCTGAGGTTGCGGATGTGGTTGGAGCCGGGCAGCATGGAGCAGACGATGAATCCGTCCGCCAGGCGGGCCTTCATCTTGTTAATGTAGTTCTTCTCCACCTCGCTGTCCTCATCCGTGTTGCACAGAATGATGGTGAAGCCGTTCTTCCTGGCCGTGTCCTCCACCCCTCTTGTGATCATGGGGAAGATCAGGTTCTGGATGTCAGGCACCATCAGCGCAATGGTATTGCTGCTTCCCATCTTCAGGCCCTTGGCCAGCACGTTGGGGCTGTAACCGGTCTTTCGGATTGCCTCCATCACCCTTGCCTTGGTATCTTCACTCACATAGCTCTTTCCGCTCAACACTCTGGATACGGTTGTGGCAGATACTCCCGCCATCTCCGCCACCACTTTTATGTTCGTCATCCTCTTCACCTCAGTATACTTTCCACCGCGTGGTTCTTCTTGTAGTTAATTTCACTGCCTCACAGGTTCATAAAGACCTCGTCTAGTGTTCACATTTCACTGCCCACTAGGTTCGTGAGGACCTCACCAAGTGTTCACATTTCACTGCCCCACTAGGCTCGTAAGGACCTCGCCAACTGGGCCTGTGTAAGTTCTCACTAGGTTCGAAAGAACCTCACCAAGTGTTCACATTATACCATAGATCCATAGGATGATGTACCATATTTATCCATGTTTACCACGAATAGGATTCTAGTCCTCCCAGTATACAGTTGCCCCGCGGTGAGCGGAGGTACAGTTTTTCCGGTACAGGTTCAGCCAGCCGGTTGCCGGCTTTTTAACGGGTGTCCACTCCTGGCGCCTTCTGGCGAACTCCGCCTCGTCTACGTCCACGGTCAGTGTTCTGGCCTCCACGTCAATGTGGATGATATCGCCGTCCTGGATCAGCGCCAGATTGCCCCCCTCATATGCCTCAGGGCTTACATGGCCGATGGCCAGGCCGCCTGTGGCGCCTGAGAACCTTCCGTCGGAGACCAGGGCCAGCTTGCTGCCCAGGCCCTTGCCCAGTACAGCTGCCATAAATGTCTCCATATGAGGCATTCCCGGGCTTCCCTTTGGACCCTCATAACGGATCACAACCACATCCCCTGCCACTATCTCGTCCTTTAAAATGGCGTGCCAGGCGTCATCCTGGGAATCATAGCATTTTGCGGGACCTGAGAAATCCCAGGCCGCCGGGTCCACGGCGCTGAACTTCACAATGGCGCTGTCCGTGCCGATGTTGCCGTGAAGCACTGCCAGGCCGCCCTGCTCATGGATGGGGTCTGCCACAGTGTGGATCACTTCCGTATTGCTGTTTTGTGCCAGCTCCGCCTTCCGGGCGATGGTGCCGAACATTCCGCCCGCCTCCACATCGATCTTCCCGGCCGCAGCCAGCTCCTTCACCACAGCACCCAGGCCGCCTGCAGCGTCAAACTCCTCCATGGTGTAGGTGGGATGGTTGGGGTAAATGGTGCTGATTACCGGAACCTCACGGCTGATGGCGTCAAATGTCTCAGGCACAATGTCACAGTGCACCTGGCGGGCAATGGCCGGAATATGCAGCAGGCTGTTGGTGGAACCTCCGGTGGCCATCATGTAGCGGACCACATTTTCAAAACTCTTCTGCTCAATAAAATCGCTGGGGCGGCGCTCTTCCTTCACCGCTTCAACTACCTTGGCAGCCGCTTCCCTGGCCATCTCATGCCACTTGGGAGTCTGGCTGCGCACGCTGGCATTTCCGTGAGGGGAAAGCCCCAGCACCTCGGCCATGGCGCACATGGTGTTGGCCGTACCCATAAATGGGCAGGCGCCGGGCGTGGGACATGCATTGCGCACAATCCCCTTGTAATCTTCCTGGCTCATGTCCCCCGCCATATAGGCCGCATAGGCCTGCTTAGTGTGGGTCAGTGTCAGCATACGGCCCTGATAATGGCCTGCAGCCATGTAGCCGCCGGTGAGCATAACTGTGGGAATATTCACCCGAAGGGCTCCCATGACCATACCAGGCACCACCTTGTCGCAGGTGGCCATGATTACCATACCCTCCAGCATGTTCAGCTCCGCCACGGTCTCCACCTCGCTGGATACCATGTCCCGGGCCGGAAGGGTATACCGGTCCCCTGGGGTGTTGGAGCAGATTCCATCACATACGCCGGTGATGGGCAGCTCCAGGGCCAGCCCTCCCGCCTTGTAAATCTCCTCTTTCATCTCCGCAATTACATCTTTAAAAGGGAAATGTCCCGGATTCATCTCATTCCATGAATTTACCAGGCCGATGATGGGACGTTTCGCATCCTCGGGTGAAATCCCCATGGCGTACAACAGTGTGTTGCGGTGATCCAGTGACTCTTCATTCCATTGCCGAATCATTTCTTATGTCCTCCTTGTTGCGAGCACTTGGCGCCTGTATTATAGGCGCTTACGTGCGATACATGCCATCCTTACTTAGTATGCAGTCTGTCAACCGCCCAGATATGCCTTGCGGATCAGATCAGAGCACAGCAGCTCTTTCCCGGTTCCACAGATATTAACCATTCCATTTTCCAATATATACGCTTTGTCGCAGATGGACAGAGCCTTTCTGGCGTTCTGTTCCACCAACAGCACGGTGATTCCCGATTCTCTGATCCGTTTGATCAGGTCATACACCTGGTTTACAATAATGGGGGCAAGTCCCAGGCTAGGCTCATCCAGAAGCAGGATCTTGGGGTGCTCCATCAGTCCCCGGCTGATGGCCAGCATCTGCTGCTCGCCGCCGGAGAGGGTGCCCGCGAACTGGCTCTCCCGTTCCTTTAAGATAGGAAAGAGTTCGTACTGCTCTTCCAGATCCTTCTCCACCTGTTTGCCCTTGTGCAGGTAGCCGCCCACCAGCAGGTTGTCCCGGATGGTCAGGCCGGAAAATGTCCGTCTGCCCTCAGGCACATGGACGATGCCTCTGGCCACAATCTTGCTGGGCTTTGAGGGGATGGGAGCTCCCAGGAACTCGATATTTCCCTCGTCCGGCTTTACCAGGCCGGAGATTGTCCGCAGCAGGGAGGTCTTGCCGGCGCCGTTGGAGCCGATGATGCTGACGATCTGCCCCTCGTCGGCCTCCACAGTTACTTTCTTCAGCGCTTTTACATGACCATAGCTGACGCTTAAGTCCGTTACTTTCAGCATTGCCATCTTCTAGTCCTCCTCCTTGCCAAGATATGCCTCGATTACTTCCGGATTGCGCTGTACTTCGGCCGGCGGTCCCACCGCAATGGTCTTGCCGAAGTTTTGCACATGGATGATGTGGGAGATGCTCATCACCAGCTCCAGGCGGTGCTCGATCAGAAGGATTGCGAAACCGATATCCACGGATAGCTTGGAGATCAGATCAGTCAGCTCCAGGACCTCCGTGGGATTCAGCCCTGCCGCCGGTTCATCCAGCAGCAGCACTTTGGGATTGCAGGTCAGCGCTCTGGCGATCTCCACCCTGCGCTGCATGCCATAGGCCAGATTCTCAGGACGCTCGTCCTTATAATCCACCATCCCAACCAGTTCCAGATAGTGTTCACACAGCTCTTTCCCCCGCTTTTCCTCGCTGCGGCGCTTCGGTGTGGGGAGAAGGCCGCCGGCCAGGCTGTATTTGGACTGGGGGTCAAAGGCGCACATTACATTTTCCAGGACGGTCAGGCCCTTGAACAGCCGGATATTCTGGAAGGTGCGGCCCATGCCGTCCCGTGTGATCAGATACTGCTCCTTCTTTGTAACGTCCTTGCCGTCCAGGGTTACGGTTCCCTGGTCCGCAGGGTATACGCCGGATATTACGTTGAAAATCGTTGTCTTTCCCGCGCCGTTGGGTCCGATGATTCCGTGAATCTCGCCCGCATCGGCGTTAATGGAGAAGTCCTGGATGGCTTTGACTCCGCCAAAGCTTTTATAAATGTTCTTAACTTCCAGCAAACTCATCAGGCTTCCTCCTTATGCTGTACTTTGCGTTTTTTCTTAAATAAATCCGAGAGCTCATATTCGCCCAGAATACCGGACGGCTTGAAGTTGATAATCAGCAGTACCAGAACCGCATAGATAATGCTTCTGTAGTTGGCAAGGCCGCGCAGCACCTCCGGAAGTCCGCTTAAAATCGTAGCTCCCAGGATGGAACCGGTGAGGCTGTTGACGCCTCCGAAGAATACCATAATGACCCAGTCGGCGCTCTTCTTCCAGCCAAAGATGCTGGGGTCCACATAGGTGATGTAAAATGCATACAGGCAGCCGCTGAAAGCGGTGAGGGCAACGCTTAGGAGGAACGCGGTGAGCTTGATCTTAGGCACGTTGATGCCCATTGCCTTGGCAGCCAGCTCGTCGCCGCGGATGGCGATGCACTGACGGCCGTACTTGCTGTTTTTAAACCAGTTTACCAGCAGAACTGCCACTAATGCGGACAGCAGCGCGATTAAAAGGGTGGTCTTTCTGGGGATTCCGATGAAGCCGGAAGCGCCGCCTGTGAGCTTGGTGGTTCTGTTGAGAAGGGCTGTGATGGCCTCCCCGAATCCCAGGGTCACCAGGGATATGTAGTCTCTCCTCAGCCGTACGGTGGGGATTCCCACCACAAAGCCGATACAGACAGCCAGGATCACTGCTCCGGTGCAGGCCAGCGGGAAGGGGATTCCCATCTTAACCACGAAGATGCCGGAGGCATATGCGCCCACAGCCATGAAGGCTGCCTGGCCAAGGCTGAACATTCCCGTCAGGCCCGTCAGCACATAGATGCCGGCCACAGCCACCAGGGTAATGCAGATCTGTGTAAGTATGTTCATGTACAGTGTCATTTTCTTATGTCCTCCTTATGCCTTTTCCTGAATGTTGGAACCGGCGATGCCCCGCGGACGTACCAGCAGGAACACCAGCATGATCAAAAATGTAAATACCGGAGTGTAGCCGGACCCCACTGTACTGATCAGCAGCGTCTCCATAAGTCCCAGTAAAACCGCGCCAATGATGGCTCCCGGCAGGCTTCCCAGCCCTCCGATTACAGAGGCGATGAAGCCCTTGACCACCAGGCTTCCCAGGGTGGGATACAGGGTGTAGTTGATTCCCAGGAACACTCCGGCCAGGCCGGCCAGGGCTCCGGAGATTGCAAATGCAAACTGGATGATGCGGGTGGAATCGATTCCCATCAGATTGGAGGTATCGCGGTCAAAGCTTACGCTTCTGAGGGCTCTTCCCATCCTCGTCTTTTGGATCACATAGGCCAGCACCAGCAGCGCCACAACGCTGCAGCAGAACATCAGCATATCTGAGGTGGAAATGACAATGGAACCGAACTTAATGGTTGCTTTCTGAAAAAACTGGGGATAATTGTAAAAGTTTGCACCAACTTTTACAGTTACGATTCCCTCGTATAAAGTGCCCAGCGTAATAGAGGACACAAAAAAGTAAACTGATGAACTATTACGCTGGGTGATGCGGCGGAATGCCACGAATTCTCCGAATAACGCGACGAAAGCACCAGCCACCATTGCCACAAGGATCGTCGGCACAAGCCCCAGCCCCTTGGACGCCGCCAGGAAATATCCGGCGAACGCGCATAGGGTCATGGTAGCTCCATGGGAGAAATTAGAAAATTTAAGTACATTGAAGATCAGTGCGAACCCTGTGGCAATCAGGGCGTACACAGACCCTGTTGCCAGACCGTTAATTATAATCTGTAGTGACATAGCGTGCCTCCATCCGTCAAATCTCTTTAGTCTTCCGTGCCAAAACGCTCCAGCATGATGGGTGTGGTTCCCTCATAGGTAAACATAACCATCTCCTGGCCTACTGTCATATGTGTGTTTGGATCAATGGTGATCGATCCGGTCAGGCCTTCGTAGCCTTTTACATTTTCAATTGCTGTTCTCAGAGCAGCCGCGTCGTCGGTTCCAGCCTCTTCCAGGCTCTTGGCGGCGATCTTTACAATGTCATAGCCCAGGAAGAACTTGTTGGTAGCTTCCACGCCGGTCTTCTCTTTTACCTTGGCGATCATAGCCTGCAGGTCAGCCTCTGTGTCGTCCACATTGTTGATGCAGTATACGCCGTCACAGTTTCCGCCTAACATGGTGTTAAAGGGCGGGCATGCATCCAGTCCGCATACGATTGCGCCTTCATATCCCAGAGCGCGGGCAGCGGTAACGATGTTAACCAGATCCTTGGTGTAGTTGGGAGCAAAGATTGCGTCCACTTTAGCGTTTACGATGGGAGCCAGAAGGGTCTTGAAGTCTGTGTCGTTGGCATTGTAAGCAATCTGCAGCTTCTCGTCACAGGTTCCGCCGTTCTCAGTAACGGTTTTGTAAAATGGATCTTTTAAGGAGATCGCATAGGAGTTGCTCTCATTGTAGATGATTCCAAAGGTCTTGAACTCGTTCTTCAGAGCATATTTAGCCATGATGGCTGCCTGCTGGTCAGCGTTGGGCTGGAAGGAGAACATGTTCTTGTAAGGTGTTCCGTCTGCTTTCAGCTGTGCGCTGGGGTCCAGGGCCAGTCCCATAACCGGAACGTCATACTGTTCTGTGGTCTCCTTGATGGCCAGAGCGATATTGGCAACCGGAGGTCCAACGATCAGGGATACCTTGTCGGAGGTAACTGCCTTGGTGTAGGCGTTGACAGCCTCTGTCACATCGCCCTTGGTGTCGTATGTATTCATAACCAGCTTCTTGCCGTTTACGCCGCCGTTTTCGTTGATCTCGTCAACTGCCCACTGGGCTCCTGCCTGTACCATCTGTCCAAGGCTGGAGGTAGATCCTGTGATATCCTGGAGACAGCCGATCACGATCTCTCCCTCTGTCGCAGCCTCTGTCTTAGCTTCCTCAGAAGCGCCCCCGGCTGCTGTGGTGTCTGCCGCCGCGGTGGTTCCTGCCGCTGTTGTTCCAGCTGCTGTGGTTGCGCCTGTTCCGGCGGTGCTGCCACAGCCAGCCAGATTCAGCGCCATCATTCCGGTCAGAATAAGTGCCATTGTTTTTCTCATATACGTTTCTCCTTTTCTTGTATTGGGCGGTTGCGGACCCGTGCACAAGGTCGGAACCTGCCTCTCCCTTTGCCGTGTTTAGTGCCGGGCGGCACTTAACGCGGCTGTGTAACCCACGGTTTGTCACCGTTTTATCGATATGTTATCGTTTTCATATCGATTTTAAAAAAATTCAAAGGTCTTATTCGGCATTTATTGCTAATTATCCCCCTCTGAACTTGTGTTTATCGTACAACTTTTTGGGTTATCTGTCAATACCTTTTGTTATTTTTAAGATTTACGCGGTTTTTTTGGTATGAAATGGTTTTCATATTTTGCAGTTGTGACATTGTGCCCCCACATTTACTCATATCCATTCCACACATTTCATATAATTTAAAATACCGCATAAAATATAAGATTCATTTCTCAGCTATGGAGGTTCGTTTGCTTATGCAGCATTTTAAATCACTGAGCCGCCGCATCCTGCTGCCCATACTTCTGGTGACCTTACTGGTGACCGGGTGTCTGGCTCCGGGGAAGGATACGGCCAAGAATACCCAGGACAAGGACATATCTGCCCAGCCCGCAGAGCACTACCGGGCCGGCACCATAAAAGCCCAGCAGGATTTTGATCAGATGACCAAAGATTTGTTTTTATCGGAGGTGGATGGAAACCTGATCACCCTTCACTACACCCTGGCCGATCCGGCTGCCTACGGTATCACGGAATACGAAAGGACCTTCGGAACCGTGTCCCTGGAGCAGGGGCAGAAGGCCATGGAAGAGACGCGTCAGCTGAAGGACTCTTTAAGTTCCGTGGACAGCGCCCTGCTGCGCCAGGACCAGCTTCTGACCTACCGGATTCTGGATGCCTATCTGGACACCCAGCTGTCCTCCCAGGGCCTGGAGCTGTACGAACAGCCCCTCTCCTCCTCCCTGGGGGTCCAGTCACAGCTGCCCATTCTGCTGTCGGAATACACCTTTTACACCAAGCAGGACATTGAGGACTATCTGGAGCTGCTGTCCACCATTGATACCTATTATTCCGGCATCATTGCATTTGAACAGCAAAAATCCCAGGCCGGCCTGGGACTGAGCGACACGGCCATTGACCGGATTATCGCTTCCTGCAACGCCTATCTGCTGGATGCGGACCACAGCTTCATGGCCCAGACCTTTGACCAGCGCTTAAACCAGGTGGAGGGGCTGACCCAGGAGGAAAAGGACGGATACACCGCCAGGAACCGCCAGATCATAGGTGACCATTTTGTCCCGGCCTACAAGCTGCTGATTGACGGGCTCACCCCTCTTAAGGGAACCGGGACCAACGACAAGGGCCTCAGCCATTTCCCGGAGGGGAAGCGTTACTATGAATATATGGTAAATTCCTGCACCGGCACCTCCTACCCTACCATCGATGCGCTGAAATCCGCCATGAGCGCCCAGATGCTGAAGGATCTGAAAGCCATGGACACCCTGCTGACCAAGAACCCGGACCTGGGGAACCAGATGTACTCCTACTCCTTTAAGCTAACCAATCCCGAGGAGATCCTGGAGAATTTAAAGCAGCAGTGCACCACTGATTTCCCGCCCATTGACGACTGCAACTACACCATCAAGCAGGTGCCTGCGGCCCTGGAAGCCACGTTAAGCCCTGCATTTTACCTGACCGTGCCCATGGACCGTCCCCAGGACAACAGCATCTATATCAACGGAGGCAGCACCAACAGCCAGAAGAACCTGTTCACAACCCTGGCTCACGAGGGCTATCCGGGACACATGTACCAGACCCAGTATTTCAACAAGCACAACACCTGTGATCTGCGCAAGCTCCTGGGCTTCACCAGCTATTCTGAGGGCTGGGCCACCTATGTGGAGTATTACTCCTACGGCCTGGACAATGGGCTGGAGAAGGATCTGGGCCAGCTGCTGAAGCACAACAGCTCCTTCACCCTGGCCCTCTATGCCATGCTGGACGTGAATATCCATTACGAGGGCTGGGATCTGGCCCAGGTGGAGGAATACTTAAACCAGTATTTTCAGATCAACGACAAATCCATTGTCTCCACCATCTACTACGATGTGGTGGAGAATCCGGCCAACTACCTGGAGTATTATGTGGGGTATCTGGAGATCATCAATATGCGGAACCAGGCCATGAAACAGCTGGGAGACCAGTATTCAGACCTGGCCTTCAACACCTTTTTGCTGGATCTGGGACCCGCGCCCTTCACTGTGATCCAGACCTATTTTAAAGCCTGGCTTTCGGGAGGCGGCCAGGTACCGGCAGTTGCAGGTTCCTACCCGTCTCTGCGCGCCATGGGGCCCTTGGCTGATCCCTACCCGCCGGCATTCCGTCTGGCGGCCTGATTTCGCTCCGGGTCCAGCCTCTCCCGCTGTCCATATGGCCCTTTATTTTATATCGATTTGCTGCTTTCTTATTTACAATCAGCTTCATCGTTGATAAGATATGTGTAAAGGAACATATGGACCCCTCCTGGTTTTAGCAAATTGGAGCTAATATGTTCCTTTTTTAAATGTTATTAAGTTGTAAAACCGTTTTACCGGGGGAGGCAAGGCAATGAGCATAAATAAGCTGATGGATCTCAACTACGTCCTGAACATGGAACATTTTCAGACCATACAAGATAGCATTGCTGAAGCAACAGGTATGGCAATTATTACCGTTGATTATAAAGGTGTTCCTATCACCGATCACAGCTGCCGTACCGGATTTTGCGGCATGGTAAGGGGAAATCAAGCCTACAGTACACTATGCGAAAAATGTGACAGCAGGGGAGGCCTGGAGGCGGCGCGCCTCCAAAAGCCATATATCTATTACTGCCACTGTGGCGTTATAGACTTGGCGGTGCCTATTGTGGTGGAGGGAAGATATCTTGGTGCGATGATGGCAGGGGAAGTTCTGCTGAATGATGACCGGGCAGACCTGGAACACATGGCCCAGGTAGACAACACCGAAGCTCAGGTAAACGCAAGCCCGCAGCTATTTGCGCTAAAAAAGCAGCTGCCGCGCATGAGCTTTGATAAGGTGAGTAAATGTGCTGACATGATGTCCCATATGATCAACTATATAGTGGAGCTGGCCGTACTGACAGTGAAGCTGAATGATCTCAATGATCGTATTTTATCTTTACAGAATACAGCTGTGGGCAATGAGAAGCTGGTCGAGACATCACGTCATTCTTTACCCCCCCCCCCTATTCCTACCCCTATGGTGCTCGCAGAAGGCTACAGCCATATCATCCTGCGTCCGGCCATCGACTACCTGAAGGCAAACTACAAATCCCGCATCTATCTAAAAAGCCTGGCTGCGATCAGCAATGTCAGCCCGAACTACTTCAGCAAGTTATTTAAGCGGGAGATGAACTGCAGTTTATCTGTTTACATCAATCAGCTGCGTATTGCCGAGGCCCGCCGCCTGTTATTAGAGTCAAATATTTCGGTAGGTGAGATATCAAATATGTTGGGATTTGAAGACAGCGGATATTTTATCAAGGTGTTTAAACGGGAAACCGGTGAGACTCCGGCAGCTTTCCGCAAGGGTGAGCATCTGCCGCCTGATGATGAATAAAAATATAAGCCATCAGATAATTTGATATATCTGGTGGCTTATTCGTTAGTTACTAATATTGATATGATGTTAACGGACAAACTGGAATGGTATTTATTGCAAATCACCTTTGGATATTGCTATCGAAGGATAATGAGAAAATGTTGTCAAATCTACATTTAATGGCACACTATAAACCATATAGTAATTATTAGGATTAATGGCCGTCAATTCATGTATTTTTTGTTCTGCTAAGTCTTTATCATTTGTAGCATATACAACTGATACAACACCTACTTTGTCACTCCTGTCACTTTGTATATTTCCGCATAGTATCAGTTTTAATGGTGCCTCTCCATTCAGACCCTGCTTGATATATCCCTCATATTCCATAGTACGCTCCTTCGTAAATTCTAATTGATGGTTTAAGTTGATTGTAATTAATGGAGCCAAAAGGCTGTGCTACATAAAGTCCAAAGCCTTCTTCTCCATTTCCGTAAAAGTAATGTAGATCTCCCAAATCATTCCCAATCAGCCAAATCCGGTCAATAATACCATGGCTATCAGGGTGAGCGTATATTTCTTCGTATTCAGGGCGTAACTTCAATGCCTGTCATCTATTCTGCCGGATATCATTTTTAAAAGATCAATATAATCCTCTGGCAGCGAAATTGGAGAAGTCTTTACCAATTGCCTGACTACATCATCCCCTCCATCGCAAGGAGTTCTATCAATAATCTGTATTTTATCATTTAGATGTTCTAAGATACCCATTTAAAATGCCCTTTCATCACTTCCAATTTATTTAATTATAGCAGAGTAAAAAGTAAAAATGAAGCACTGTATATTTATTCTGCTGAGGTTCTTTCTTGTGTTTGGGAATTAGGCGCGAATGGTTACGCGGACATTGGCTGGTGTATTCGCCGGGGAAAGAAGGACGGCGTGGTGGGGAGGACAGCTTTTACTTCAGGGATATCTTAAGCCTTCGGACGTCCTTTTTCTTTTTCCCGCGCCTGGATGCGTCAGCGGGCGGTCTTATACCCAGTGGGTGAGAGCCAGGGCTGCGGGCGGATGAATCCAACTCCGCCCGCGTACCCTTCCACCCCTAAATCTCAATGATCAGTTCTTTCAGGGTGCGGCCAAATTCAGTGGTGTTTTCATACCCATGCTCTGTGATGATCAAGGTATCTGAGTGCCTGAATCCGCCCACGCCGGGTATGTAGATCCCCGGCTCCACAGTGAACACCATGTTCTCTTCCAGAACCAAGTCTGAGTCAAAGATCAGATACGGCTCCTCGTGGCGGCCAAGGCCCTGGCCGTGGCCCACGCGGTGGATGGCATACTCGCCGTACCCATATTTGTTCAGCACAGTCCGCGCCAGCGCGTCCATCTCCCGGCAGGTAACCCCCGGCCTGATGGCGTCCATCACTGCCATCTGCGCCTCCACCATGGCGGAAAATGCATGCTCTGCCTTGGGACCCGGCCTTCCCACGAAGAAGGTACGCTCCAACTCCCCATGATAGCCGTTGATGGCAGGTTTGCGCACATGGATCACCATATCGCCCTCCCTGAACTGCCGCAGGCCGGAGAATACGTGGGGCATATTGGTGCGCTCCACCCCCGAGGGGGTGAAGCATGCAGGCGATGAGAACACATAAGGGTAGCCGTCGCCTGAGATCAGGTCATAGAGTGCCGCGGAACCGAACTGTTCAAATTCCAGCTCACTGATGCCGGGGCGGGCATGTTCTAAGGATACGCCCATGGCATACACGCACAGGCGTCCCGCCTCCCGGATACAGTCTTTCTCATATTCATCCTTAACTGACCGCAGCTTTGTCACATAGGCGGATATATCCGCCAGGCGGCAGCCCCATCCTTCCAGCATCTTAGCCTGGGCCAGGCTCAGCGCGCCCATCTCCACCCCCACCACCGGATTCGATTTCTTCGTCAGCAGTGTTTTTAATATGGCAAATGCCCCCGGACACTCCACGGCCTTGGGTGGATGCTCATAATATACATGAAGGTGCTCCACCACCGTATTGTCCAGATTCGCGTGCTCCTCCTCAAGGGCGGGCACAATCAGATCAGCCTCTGTCTCTGTCACAACAAAGCGGATGGGACGGGTGTAGGTGATGGCCTGAAAACCGCTGAAATACTGCATATTTTCAGGGCTGGACAGCATACAGGCATCCAGCGCCTGACGGGCCATATAGGCGCGCAGCGTGGAGATGCGCTCTTTTGCAGGAAATTGCTTCATTTAACCCTCACTTTCTCTGTTCTGATCTTAAACATCAAAGCCCAGATAGTCGGCCGCTAACCCGATAATGGTCAGCATACCCGTTGGGATGCATTTGGGATCGCTGTAAAATGTGGACGAATGGGCTGAACCGTAAGCCCCTCCCTTTGTCCTGGAACCCAGCCGCACAAAGATGCCCGGCTTTTTCTCCTTGATGAAGGAGAAATCTTCTGCTCCCATGGCCGCGTAGGGCAGAATCTGCACATTTTCTTTGCCCAGCATCTTTTCGCCGGCCCGCAGGGCGCGGTCCACCCACTCGTCCTCACACACGAAAGGCGGCACACCGCGGATATATTCCACCTCGGCGGTGGTGCGGTACGCCTCCGCCACAGAGGCGGCCACGCGTCTGACGCTCTCCTCCACCCGGTCCCGGTCATCCGGACTTAAGGTGCGGCAGGTTCCGGTCAGGGTCACGGACTCAGGCACGATGTTGTGGGCATTTCCGCCGTGAACCGTGCAGATAGACACTACCACCGAGTTGGCGGGGTTAGTCTCCCTGGACACCAGGGTCTGCATCCCCATCACAACGGCGCTGGCCGCCACGATGGGATCTCTCACCGTGTGGCAGTGTGCACCGTGGCCGCCCTTTCCATGGACTGTGATGCTGAATTCATCAGCGCTGGCCAGGATGGCCCCATAGCGCACCCCAATGGTTCCGGCCTCTATCTCCGCGGAACAGTGCAGCGCAGCCACCGCGTCAATCTGATCAAAATCGATCTCCGGGTCCTGCAAAAACAGCTTGGCCCCCTGCAATACCTCCTCGGCCGGCTGGATAAAGAAATAGATGGAACCGGAGAACTGGTCTTTGCACCGGCTCAGTATCCTGGCCGCCCCCACATTGATGGTTCCGTGGACGTCGTGGCCGCAGGCGTGCATCACGCCGGGCACCTTGCTGCACGGGCTCATGGCCGGATCTTCCTGGATAGGGAGCGCGTCAATATCCCCCCGGAATACGATGGTATGGCCAGGGCCGGGTTTGGCGCCTTTGAGCTCAAAGAACAGACCTGTCTCTCCCACCCGCTTCATACGGTCGGGCTTAATATATTCTTTTACGTAATTCTCCAGAAGCTGGCATGTCTTGTACTCCTGTAAACTCAGCTCCGGATTCTCATGGATCTGGTTGCGCAGCGCAGTGATCTCAGGTGTGATCTCCTCCACCGCTTTTCGAACGTCAATCATAGATATCTCTCCTTTGTCAGTCATCTGCCGTTCAGGTTAAAAACCAATCCAGCCTAAGGCCTGCAGTCCTATGGTAATGAAGATAGAAACAGTCAGCTGGATCAGAATAAACTTAATCGCCCACTTGAAGTATTTAGGGAAGCTGACCCCTGCAATGGCCAGACAGCCCATGAGCGGACCGTTTAAGGGGGTGGCCAGATTGCTTAAGCCATCGCCGAACTGGAATGCCTGTACCGCTACCTGGCGCGTGATGCCTACCAGATCAGCCATAGGCACCATCAGAGGCATCACCACGGCCGCCTGGCCGGAGCCGGAGGGAATCAGGATATTGATCAAAGCGTTGATCACCACCATGAATCCGGCGCCCACCTCTGCGCCCATCCGTGCAAGAGGCTGGCTCAGGGCGTTTACGATGGTATCCATCACCTGGCCGCCGGACAGGATCAGCGCAACCGCACTGGCAATTCCCACCACAAAGGAGGCGGAAACCATGGGGCCGCAGCCCTTGATGAACTTCTTGGCAATCTCATTCATGGTGAAGCCGGATATGATGCCCACCAGCACAGCCAGTCCCAGGAACCAAGAGCTGATCTGTTTGGCTGACCAGCCAAACTTGATGGTCAGCCCCACGCACACGGCCACGCCTCCTAAGAAAAACAGCACGATTGACAGCTGGCGCTTGCTCAGCGTGGCATTGCTGGAGAGCTCTTCCCCGCCTTCAGTGCGGATCGGGCCCATATACTGGTGCAGCTCCATCCCCGGCTCATAGCTCAGACTCCGTGTGGGGTCCTTTCTGATCCTCTTAAAGTAGAACAGCGTCACAACATAGAGAAATGTAATATTGCTGACACAGAATACGATGCGGGGCAGGGTGCCGGAGAAGATGGGAACCTCGGCCAGGGTCTGGGCGACACCCAGTATGCCCGGATTGGCAAAACCCACGGAGAAACCTGACATCAGACCAAAATAGATGATCAAAAATCCCAGGAAATTATCACCGCCCATGGCGCGCGCCAGGAACAGTCCGATGGGTACAATCGCGATGCCCAGGTTGCCGAACACGCCGGCTGCATTCCCCAGTCCCAGACCAAACATGATCACTGCGATGGACAGCATCTCTTTTCCTTTGAGCTTGCGGGCCATCACGTCAAACGCTGTGGACAGTGACTTTGTCTCCTCCAGCATATTGATCGCCGCGCCGCAGAAAAAGATCATAAAGATCGTGTTAGCCCCATTCATAAAGCCCTGGTAAATGCATTGCAGCATATCCCACGGCGTCTGGGGCGTGCCTTCTATATAGTGGAAGCTTCCCGCCACCACCTTGTTGATCTTGCCTTCAGCCACCCGCTCAAAGGCCCCTGCCGGAATGATCCACGTCATGACCATCGCTGCTATGCACAAAATAAACAGCAGCGCGTACACATCCGGAAATTGTCTTGCTTTCTTTTCTCTTACCTTAATCGCTTTTTCGCTTGCCATAAAACCCCTCCTTAGTAATTTCTTGCCTGACAGTTACGGCATCTTTATCTTTTGTATTCCGCGCCCCTCCTTTTGTATATTTCGTATGATCATTTTACTAATAGAAACTATTTTTGCACATATCGTACAATTTTACTGCCTGCAAACATACAATGACTTCTTTTATAAGTTGTATAATCTGATACAAAAACATTGGTAATATTCGCAAAAAAAGAACCTATACTTATAAAAGCATAAGTCCTTTTTATATTTTTTCTATTTCCTTTTAAATTGTGCGTATTATCAAATCAATTCTTCTAAAAGTCTGCCACTTATCGTTTCTCCATAAAATTCCGGTATTTCTCCGCGTTTACCTGGGCGTTCCTGTTCAGCAGGCGGATAAAACCCTCATCGCACAGCTCGTTGATCAGCTTGCTGATGGTGACCCTGGCTCCGCCGATGATGGTGCTTAGCTCATACTGAGTGTAATAGACCTTCAGGCTGTACCAGTTGCCCTCGATCAGGCGGTCCGTGTCCGCGGTGGAACAGAACAACCGCTTCAGACGGTCCTTACAGGAGTTGAAGGTCAGGTTCTCTATCTCATGACGCATGATCAGCATTTTGTTGGAGTAATTCTCCAGGATGGCGTCCCGGAACATCTTGTTGGTGTCAATCAGCTCCTCATATGTGTATCGCGGAATAATGTATATCTGCGTCTTGACCTCCGCCTGGGAGAATAAGCCTGTGGGTTCCTGAAGGGAACACGGGGTCTCCCCATAGAACCAGCCGGAGGATAATGTATACAGTATTTTCTCCGTCCCGTCAGAACCGACCATATAATGCCTGGTGCGCCCCTCTGCAATGTAATACACTCCCTGGGGTTCCATTCCCGGCTCTAAAAATACGCGTTTTGCGGGGTATACTACACTTGTAGAATGCTCGCGGATCAGGTCTTCCAGCACTTTGCTTCTCGTATTGGGTCTCGTAAAACTAGATTTATCTAACTGCATCGCCAATCTCCCATTCTTACATTCAAATGCACTTTTTCTAATACATCATAGCACAAATGGAATTTTGGTACAAGTACAGACCTGGAGAATCACGCGCGAATCACGCGCTATTGCGGCCGCTTTACAATATGGTCTAAGACGCTCCTGCCAACCTCCAGTATCTCGGCCGCCTTGTCCATGTCCTGGGTATACCGCAGAACTTCTGTGATATAGTTCCTTTCAAACTCCGCAACAGCCTGTTTCAGAGGTTTAAATTCCATCTTCCTAGTGGATGAGGCCACGCTGTGTGAGAAACGGTAGTTATCACGCAGTATGGAATCCGTAATCATCTGGTCCTCCTCCAGCACATAGAGCTTTTCCAGGAAATTCTGTATCTCTCTGATATTCCCCAGCCACTCCTGATCCATGAGCAGAGCCATTGCCTCGGTAGTAAATATCTTTTTACAGCCATATAGCTGTTCATATTGTGCCGACAGATACTCAATCAGACCTTTGATATCCTGCTTCCGCCGGTGCAGGGGTAATATCTCAAAGGTGACCACGTTCAGACTGTAATATAAATCCAGGCGGAAGGCGCCATCTTTAATCATCTTTGGCAGCTGGCGGTTGGTGGCGGCGATGATGCGGATGTTAGCCGCTGTGTTCTGGGTGGAGCCGATGCGCCTCATGCTGTGTTCCTGCACCACCTGGAGAAGCTTGGTCTGCAGGGTAAGGTCCAGTTCACCGATCTCGTCTAAGAACAGGGTGCCGCCTGCCGCTTCTGCCACCAGTCCCCGGTGTCCCCCAAAACTGCCGCCCGTGAACGCCCCCGACTCGTAGCCGAAGAATTCCGATTCGAACAGTTCACCCGGGATGGCGCTGCAGTTGACATGGACAAATGGGGCGCTGCTCCTGACGCTGTGCCTGTGGATGAACTTGGCCAGGCAGTCCTTGCCTGTGCCGGAGGCTCCCACAATCAGCACATTGGCGTCAGTGGGCGCGATGCTCAGGGCATCGGAGTAAAGCTTCTTCGTGCTGCTGTCATATGCAATGATACCCTGCTCCCGCAGATACGCTGCAAAATCTTCCATATATATAATCCTCTTGTTATATGCCGTACTTCTTCCGTTTTTTCGACAGTGTGGAAATGTCTATGCCCATGGCCGCCGCGGCCGCAGTGGTGGTTTTATGCCGTTTCAGGGCTTCGCAGATCAGGCGCTTTTCTAAAAGGACGGTGGCATCCTTCAGGTTCAGATCCATAAAATCCATGTCCGATATCATTCCAAGTACGCTGTCCGTTCCTGGAAAGAGGGAGGATGGAAGCTCGGCGGGTGTAATCACGTCGTTGGTGCCTATGACTACCAGGCTTTCCATCAGATGCATAAGTTCCCTGATATTCCCGGGCCAGTTGTGTTTTAGCAGTACATCCATGGCCGACGCGTCCATGGTCTTGCGGGCCGAATACTTGGTGTTAAAACGTTCCAGAAACAGATTGACCAAAAGTGGAATTTCCGCCGTGCGCTCGCGCAGGGGCGGGATGTCCACAGTGATTACATTGAGCCGGTAATACAGGTCCAGCCGGAACTGTCCGTCCTTTACCATCTGTTCCAGGTTGCGGTTGGTCGCGGCAATAATGCGGATATCCAGGGGAACGGTTTTGGCGGAGCCGATCCTGCGCAGGCTGCGCTCCTGCACGACCTGGAGCAGCTTGGCCTGTATGTCCAGCCCCAGCTCCCCAATCTCGTCCAGAAACAGGGTGCCTTTGTTGGCCAGCTCAATCAGCCCTGTCTTACCTGTTGCCGACGCCCCGGTAAATGCTCCCGCCTCATAGCCGAAGAGCTCGCTCTCAAACAGGCTCTTGGGGATCGCGCCAAGGTTTACATGGATGAAATTTTTTGACTTCCTGCCGCTGATTGCATGGATGAACTTTGCATACACATCCTTCCCCACACCGGATTCCCCCAGAATCATCACGGAGGTGGTCACTGAGGCAAGGCGAGAAGCGATCTTGTAGATCTGCTTCATCTTAATATCAGACACAATGATATCCTTGGAGAGCAGGGATGACGTGAGCAGCTCGTTCAGCTGGGATTCCAGGGCCAGGTTCCTGGCGCTCATCTGGTTCAGCTCTGACTGCATACGGATGGACTCGCTGCAGTTGGTTATGGAGTAGATGAAATATTCTATGGTCCGGTTGCCGGAATCAAAGACAGGGTTGAGCGTGGTGGCAATGAAATCATCGCTTGGATAATGCACAATGTTAGTCACTTCCGCCCTCTTCGCCTGAGCCTGATCCAGTATCAGCGGGCCTTCCAGATGTACCAGATTGTTCTGGGATATTACTCGTATATGTTCTCCGATTAACTTGGTGATGTCGTAGTTCAGCACCTGGCTGTAATATTTATTTCCCCATAATATGATCCCATCTCCATCTGTTATGATGATCCCCAGCTTGCAGTGATCCAGTATGTTGAATAGAACTTCGATGGTAAGGCTTTTCAAAATTATCCTCCTTAGTATAGAACATTATCTAATTTTTATCAAATGTCTTTTAGCAAAGTGTCACTTTAGCAAGTTAAAAACGTAAATCATTTGTGCATTTCATCTCACGG
>URUZ01000016.1 GCA_900551225.1 uncultured Clostridium sp. | reverse complement strand
ACTGCAGCCGGAGAAATCCCCGGAGACAGTGGCCAGAGTCATCCAGAAGGGCAGCACGCCTGTGGGTATGCACATATCCATCTGTGTCAAAGAAATCCTGGAATTTCTGCAGATCAAGCCTGGCCAGACCGGCCTGGACTGCACCCTTGGCTACGGCGGCCACACCCAGGAAATGCTGAAATGCCTGGAAGGCCAGGGCCATATGTACGCCATTGATGTGGACTCCATCGAGATGGCCAAGACAAAAGCGCGCCTGGAAAGCCTTGGCTATGGCCCCGAGCTTCTGACTATCCAGAAGCTGAATTTCGCCGACATTGACCAGCTTGCCGCAGAGACCGGCCCGGTTGACTTCGTGCTGGCGGATCTGGGCGTCTCATCCATGCAGATAGACAACCCGGAGCGTGGATTTTCCTATAAAAAAGAAGGCCCCCTGGACCTTCGCCTGGACTCTGAGAAGGGGATATCCGCGGCGGAGCGTTTAAAGGACATCAGCCAGAAGGAGCTGGAGGGGATGCTCCTGGAAAATGCCGACGAGCCCTATGCAGAGGAGATATCCCGGGCAGTTGTCACCGCCATCAAAAAGGGAGCCCGGGTGGATACCACCTCAAAGCTTCAGCAGCTCATTGAGAACGCCCTCTCCTTTATCCCGGTCTCAGAGCGCAAAGAGGCGGTGAAGAAATCCTGCCAGAGGACCTTCCAGGCGCTGCGGATCGATGTCAACAGCGAGTATGAGGTGCTGTATACATTTATGGAAAAGCTTCCCGGTATACTGGCGCCCGGAGGCCGTGCGGCAATCCTGACCTTCCACTCAGGGGAGGACCGGATTGTGAAAAAGTGCTTCAAGGAGCTTCAGCGCCAGGGCGTATACAGCCAGGTGGCTAATGACGTAATCCGTCCCTCGGCTGAGGAGTGCAGTATCAACAGCCGCGCCCGCTCCACGAAGATGAGATGGGCCATCAAAGCATAACATAGGAGAAAGATGATGACAAAAGAAGAACTGGCGCTGGAAATTGTAGAGCGCTTAAAGAAAGAATACCCCGAAGCGGGGTGTACCCTGGATTACAATCAGGCGTGGAAACTGCTGGTCAGCGTGCGCCTGGCCGCCCAGTGCACGGATGCCAGAGTCAATGTGGTGGTGCAGGACCTGTATGCTAAATACCCGGATGTGGAGTCTCTGGCGGCCGCGGATGTGGATGATATCGAGCGCTTCGTAAAGCCCTGCGGCCTGGGGCACAGCAAGGCCAGGGATATCAGCGCCTGTATGAAGATTCTTCATGAACAGTACGGCGGCAATGTGCCGGATCATTTTGACGCGCTGATGAAGCTGCCGGGAGTGGGCCGCAAGAGCGCCAACCTGATCATGGGCGATGTGTTTGGCAAGCCCGCCATTGTGACGGACACCCACTGCATCCGCCTGGTGAACCGCATGGGTCTGGTGGACAATATCAAGGACCCTAAAAAGGTGGAAATGGCCCTTTGGAAGCTGATCCCTCCGGAGGAGGGAAGCGACTTCTGCCACCGGCTGGTGTTCCATGGCAGGGACATCTGCACGGCAAGGACCAATCCCCACTGTGACCGCTGCTGCCTGGGCGATGTCTGTGCGAAAAACGGTGTATAGATATAGAGAGGATTGAAATGAAAAAAGCACTATTATATGGAATAACAGCCTCCTTTTTCTTCGCGTTCACATTTATCCTGAACCGGAGTATGAACCTGTCGGGAGGCTATTGGCTGTGGGGAGCATGTCTCAGATACATATTCATGCTTCCCATGCTTGCGCTGGCGCTGATTCCAGCCGGCGGATGGAAACGGACTTCTGCTGAGATTAAGAAGGCCCCCGGGGCCTGGATTCTGTGGAGCACCGTGGGTTTTGGCCTGTTCTATGCGCCGCTGTGCCTGGCATCCGTGTACGGGGAGTCCTGGTTCACTGCCTCCTGCTGGCAGATCACCATTGTGGCGGGCATCCTCTTAACGCCCCTGTTTGGGAAGCCGGTGCCGGTGAAAAACCTGATGCTGTCCACCCTGATACTGGCAGGCATATTTCTGCTCATGTACCGCCCCGGGGAAATGAAAGTGGGGCAGATCGCCTCATCCCTGCTGCCCCTGTTAATCGCGGCCTTCAGCTATCCTCTGGGGAACCGGAAGATGATGCAGCAGTGCGGAAATAACCTGTCCACTTTGGAGCGGGTGTTTGGCATGACCCTATGCAGTATGCCCTTCTGGATTGCGGCCTCCATATACAGCCTTGGCAGATCTGGCCTTCCGGAGGCCGGCCAGGTGGCCCAGTCTCTGCTTGTGGCCTTGTTCTCCGGCGTGATTGCCACAATCCTGTTCTTCAAGGCCACGGATCTGGTAAAACACAACCATGTCCAGCTGGCGCTGATTGAGGCAACCCAGTGCGGGGAGGTGCTGTTCACCCTGCTGGGAGGAATCCTCTTCCTCCACGACCCCCTTCCAAGCCTTGTGGGGGTGCTGGGAATCCTGCTGATTGTGGCGGGCATGGTGGCGGGGGCGCTGCTGGGACAGCGCTGATGCCGGCATCAATTCTTAACATCTGTGTAATCTTAAAATTAATCGGTCCTGTCCACAATAAATGAATAGGATCTAAAGACATATCGATATACAACCCCTTCTTTGCGATGTTAAAATATTTACATCAGATGAGATACTGTTGACGAAGCTCAAGGGAGGGGTATTCATGAGAAAATCACTGAAAAAAGCAGCAGCAATATTACTAGCCACAACCATGGCCGCAGGGCTGTCCGCGTGTTCATCAGGCGGCGGTTCGGGGGCTGTTCAGCCTGTCTCCACAGCGGCAGACACCACTCAGGCGGGAGCTGAGAGCCAGCCGGCGGAGGAATCTAAAGTCCCTCTCACCGATCCAAATGAAAAGGTGACGCTCCGGTTCTCCTGGTGGGGAGCGGATACCCGTCATGAGGCAACTCTCAAGGTGATGGACATGTACATGGCCAAACATCCCAATGTGACCATTGAGGGAGAGTATGGGGCCTTTGATTCCTTCTATCAGAAGCTGCAGACCCAGCTGGGCGGCGGCACAGAGCCGGATATCATTTCTGTGGATTACAAGTGGGTCAGCGACCTGACGGCCCAGGGCAATCTGTTTGTGGATATGAACACCATGACAGAACTGATTGACATGAGCGGTTTTGACATGGACTTTGCCAAGATCTACGGAGCCAAGGACGGCTGCCTGATCGGACTCCCGGTGGGAGTCAACGGCATGGGCTACCTGTACAACGTGGAATTTCTGAAGAAATATGGAATAGAGCCGGGGGATGACTGGACCTGGGATACAATTCTGGAGAATGGCAGGAAAGTCCAGGAGCAGGCTCCGGACGAGCATCTGATGTACAACCATGCAGATCACTGGGTGTATATGTTCAAGGCAATACTAAAGCAGATGAACGGACAGAACCTGGTTCTGGATGACTACACGCCCGGCTTCACTGTGGAAGAGATGACCAGGATTTTTGACTATGAAAAACAGCTGGTGGAGACAGGAACCGTACCGCCTTTTGCAGAGGGCGTCCTCTATGAGACCGTATACGCGGAACAGAATCCCAACTGGCTGAACCAGAAATTCGGGGTGTTCCCCACCTCCTCATCCCTTGTGCCGGCCACTGCCAAGGCAAGTGATTTTGAGTTGGCAACCCTGCGCTATCCGGTGGCTGAGGATGCTGTAGATCCTGGAATTATGGTGACTCCGTCCGTGTTCTTTACCATCTCAGCGGGCAGCAAGCACCCGGATGTAGCAGCTGACTTTATCAACTACATGTTAAATGATCCGGAAGCCATCTCTGTGTTGAAGGACACGAGGGGAATTCCAGCCAATGAAAAGGCGATGAAACAGCTGGAAGAAGAGGGGGTCATTGACGGGAAGGTTTCCACAATGGTATCCCAGGCCCTCAGCGGAGCAGGAGTAGCGGAGAATGGCCCCAGCCTGAACTCAGAGGTTCTGGTCCTGTTAAAGGACTACATTCAGGAGGTGGGTTACCTTCAGATGACACCTGAGGAAGCAGCAACAGAATTCCGTGCAGAACTGGAATCCCTGCTGGAGACAATCAAGCCGTAAGAACAGACAGGGGTATTGCAAAGCAGAATTGACTTCGCAGTACCCCTTTTCCATACCGCAGGACATGCAGTGCACTTGACGATTAGGAGATAATAATGATGAAACGGACCGATCACCAGCCTGTGGCATACCTGTTTATCATGCCATGGATCATTGGATTTTTAGTATTTCAGCTCTACCCCTTTATAGCTTCCTTTGTGTACTCCTTCACGGATTTTTCCCTTCTGAAATCCATGAAATTTGTTGGCTTTAAAAACTATGTGCAGATGTTTACCAGGGACAGGCTGTTCTACAAATCTCTCTGGGCCACAGTTAAATACGTGATAATCGCAGTGCCGGGCAAGCTGGTATTTGCCCTGATCATTGCCATGATTTTAAACATGAAATTAAAGTGGATCAACTTTTACCGTACTGTCTATTACATGCCCTCCATACTGGGCGGCTCAGTTGCAATATCCATTTTATGGAAATTCCTATTCAGCAAAACAGGGACAGTCAACACCTTTCTGGCACATTTCCACATCCCGGCCCAGGACTGGCTGGGAAGCCCCAATTTGGCTCTGATTACCATGGGCCTGCTGGTGGTCTGGCAGTTCGGCTCCTCCATGGTGCTCTTTCTGGCAGCGTTAAAGAACGTCCCTGCAGAGCTGTGTGAAGCAGCCAGGGTGGACGGCGCAGGCAAAATCCGCACATTTTTTACAATCACCCTGCCTCTTTTAACCCCCACCATTTTCTTCAACCTGATTATGCAGATGATCAATGCATTTAAGGAGTTTAATGCCCCATACCTGATCACCAAGGGAGGCCCTCTCAACACCACCTACCTCTACGGCATGATGATCTATGAAAATGCCTTCCAGCACTCCAAGATGGGCTATGCCTCGGCCCAGTCCTGGATTCTGTTTCTGATCATTTTGGTATTTACCGGCCTTACGTTCAAATTGTCTCCATACTGGACATTTTACGAGGATGGAGGTGATTTCTGATGGGACGCAGAACGAAACTGGCAGTTACCTACGTGCTGCTCACGATGATTGGTATCATGATGGTATACCCCCTGTTCTGGATGGTATCGGCTTCCTTCAAGACCAACCGGGAGATCTTCAGCTCCCTGTCCCTGCTGCCCACCCAGGTGCTGTGGGACGGTTACTCCGGCGGTTGGCAGAGCAGTGGACAGTACACATTTGCCACGTACTTTGCCAACACATTCATTATGGTAATCCCAACAGTGATCCTCACCGTGGTGTCCAGCCTGCCGGTTGCCTACGGCTTTGCCAGGTTCCGCTTCAAGGGGAAGGGCATACTGTTTACCCTGGTGATTGCCTCCCTGATGCTGCCGTCTGAGGTGATTATCATCCCCCGTTACATGCTGTTCAACAAGCTGGGCTGGCTCAACAGCTTCCTGCCCTTTATCGTGCCGGCGGCATTTGCCACCTATTCCTTCTTTATCTTCATGCTGGTGCAATTTATCAGGGGAATTCCCAGGGAGCTGGATGAGGCGGCCAGGATCGACGGCTGCGGGCCTTTTGGGACGCTGGTCAACATCATTCTGCCGCTGTGCAAGCCTGCGCTGGTGTCCTGTGTCATATTCCAGTTTGTGTGGAGGTGGAACGACTTCTTAAACCCGCTGATCTATATCAGCAGTGTGAAGAAATATCCCCTGTCCCTGGCCCTTCGGATGGCGCTCGATGTGACCGATACCGTCAGCTGGAACCAGACCATGGCCATGTCCGTGCTGGCCATGGTGCCCCCCATCGCACTGTTTTTCCTGTGCCAGAAGTATTTTGTTGAGGGCGTGGCCAGCACAGGGCTGAAAGGATGATCTTATGAGAAATGAAAATGGCAGGAGCTTTACCGTGCGCGCCATGGAGCTGCACAGCCAGTATGCCTGGGACTACAATTGGATTCTGCAGACCATGGATTTTATGAAGGCAATGGATCTGAACACATTGATCCTGCATAGAAATGATTTTATTGATCTAATTATTTACCCCGGGAAATATTTCGGGTATGAGGGAAATGAGGACGACACGATATTTGAGACTTACAGCCAGATCTTCAGGAAGCTGTACCAGTACACGCCCACCAGAAGGTCCGGGCCGTACCAGCGCAGAGCATTTCTGAAACGGGTGCTGGAACAGGCCAAACGCCGCGGCATCGCTGTGTATATTGAAAACAAAGAGCTTTATTTCCCGGATATTATCCTGGAATTTTATCCCAAGTTGGTAAATGACGGACATATCTGCGCCTCAGACCCATTCTGGCTGGAATTTCTGGAGGTAAAATACAGAGAATTTTTCCGCGAATTTCCTGAGGTGGCGGGGATTATCACCGCTCCCGCCACTGGGGAGAGCCGGGTGTCCGTCAGCTCCAACCGCTGCCGCTGCGGGCGCTGCCAACAAATGAAGAAAGAGGAGTGGTTCGACCGGGTGCTGCGCGCCATGTACCGGCCTATACACGCAGCAGGAAAGCAGCTGGTGGTGCGGGACTTTGTATTTGATCCCCAGGCCCACCGGGAGATTGCGGGCGTAATGGAGAGATTGCCCGAGGACGTGGTGATATCCCTGAAGAATACGCCCCACGACTATTATCCCACATTTCCCGACAATGCCCGGATCGGCCGTGTGGGAAGCCACAGCCAGTGGATTGAGTACGATGCCATGGGCCAGTATTTCGGCTGGGGGATTGCTGTGGCGGATCTGACGGCAGACTACCGCCGGAGAATGGCATTTGCCAGAGAGCAGGGGGCGGACGGGATCATAATCCGCACAGACTGGGAGAGTCTGGACGGACACAGTGCATTTCTCACGCCCAATAAGATTAATCTGTATGCAGGGGCCATGCTTGCCTCGGACCTGACAGTGCCGGACCGTGATATTTATCAGCGTTTTCTCCAGGATGAGGAATGGCTGGAGGATGGTTTGGAGAAGGAAGATGCAGAGAGGGCCGCAGATTGGTTCGGCAGGCTCATGGGGGCCACGTGGGAGGCCACCTCCCATATGCTGTTTGTCCAGGGGTGCGTGTTCTCTGACTCCAGCCTGATGCCCGTCTCCTATGAGCATGGGTTCTGGCTGGCCGAGGAGAAGAATTCCCTGAAGGCCTGGGACCCCACCAAACAGGACGTTCTGGCCCCGGACAGGGAACATCTGGAGCTGGCCCTGGCGGAGAAGGAGGAGGCGCTGAGGCTGGTGCGCAGACTGGAGCTGGACTCCGGCAGTCCCGCCGACGGCATCCGCCCTGAGAAGGCGCGCTGGCTCTGGGAGCGTTTCCATATTCACAGATTATATGGGGAGATGTACACAGCTGCAGTGAACGCCCTGACGCTCACCCGGTATGTGCTTAAGACAGAGGAGGACCAAAAGTCCGAATATTACCAGGAGAAAAAGAGGCAGCAGGGCCAGGCAGTGGAAGCGCTGGGGGATTGGGAGAAGAAGCTGCGGGAAATGTTCCTGGAGACAGACTATCTGCCTCACACGGTCTACACACTGATGGATGCTGACAGGATGCGCTGCCTGTACCGCAGGATGAAGGACTTAAATGTGTGAAACCACAAAAAGGAGAGAGGGAAATGAGCGTTAAAAAGTATGTGCAGGTCGGAACAGGAAGCAGGGCCAGAATGTATTATGAGGCCATATGCACCACCTTCCGGGATACCTGTGATCTGGCCGGCCTATGCGATCTGAGCCAGACCAGGATGGACTATACCAACAAGGTGATTCAGGAGAAGTACGGACATGATCCTGTACCCACATATCTGTATACTGAGTTTGACCGCATGATTGACGAGATAAAACCGGATGTAGTGATTGTCACCTCCATAGACAGGACCCATCACCAGTATATCATCCGGGCAATGGAAAAGGGCTGTGACGTAATCACGGAAAAGCCCATGACCATAGATGAGAAGAGCGCTCAGGAGATTATAGATGCCCAGAAGCGCACAGGAAGGCATATCCGCGTGACCTTTAACTACCGCTACGCACCCACCAACACCAAGGTGCGCGAATTGATTATGGACGGCACAATTGGGGAAGTATTTTCCGTCCATTTTGAGTGGCTTCTGAATACAACCCACGGAGCGGACTATTATAGAAGGTGGCATCGCAATAAAGCAAACAGCGGAGGGCTTCTGGTACATAAGTCCACCCATCATTTTGATCTGGTCAACTTCTGGCTGGGAGATAAGCCTGAGACGGTATTCGCCTTCGGTAAGCTAAATTTCTATGGAAAACAGAATGCGGAAAGAAGGGGCGTGAAAGATTTCTACTACCGCTGCTATGGGAGTGATCAGGCAAAATGCGACCCCTTCGCCATTGACCTGGAAGGCAGTGAGATGTTCCGGGAACTCTACCTGAAAGCGGAGAAGGACAGCGGTTATATCCGCGACCGAAGCGTATTTGGAGATGACATTAGCATTGAAGATACCATGAGCGTGCTGGTCCGGTATCAGAATGGCGCCCAGCTGTCCTATTCTTTGAATTCCTATATGCCCTGGGAGGGTTACCGCATATCGTTTAACGGGTCTGGGGGAAGGATCGAATATCAGGTGCGGGAACAGGCGTATATCAATGGAGGCGGTAAGCAGTCCGACGAGGGAGCCCAGGAATTGACCAGCATCATGGTGTATCCCCTGTTCGGAGAACCATATCAGGTTGAGGCGGCAAAGGGCGTGGGCAGCCATGGCGGCGGTGATTCGGTCTTGCTCAACGATATATTCGGAATTCCTGGGGAGGACAGGTTCCACAGAGCTGCTTCCCACGTTGACGGGGCGCTGTCCATTCTCACCGGTGTGGCTGCCAACAAATCAATTGCCAGTGGGCTTCCGGTCAATCTAAGGGATTTGTTAGATCTTCAGTAAGATAAATTCATTTGTGCAAAAGGGGGATTAAATGTGAGTCGGATAAATAAAATGTTCTGTGCAGATGGCAAGATTGCTTTAGTCACAGGCGGGGCCGGAGGCATCGGCCTGGCCTGCGCCAAAGCCCTGGCACAGGCGGGAGCGGATGTGATTTTGGCGGATACCGACAGTGACGGCCTGAGCAGAGGATGTATCCAGATATTGGAAACAGGCAGGCGCTGTATGACCTGTGTGTGTGATGTATCATCCCTGGAATCGGTGGAAAAGCTGATGGCAGAGGCTGCTCAGTTCGGAGGAGTGGACATCCTGATCCACAGCGCGGCTGTAACCATACGGAAGAAATTGCTGGACATGTCTGAGGAGGAGTGGAAGCACATACAGTCAGTCAATCTGGACGGCGCCTATCATGTGGGGCAGCAGGCGGGGCGGCTGATGGTCCGTCAGGGAAGGGGCGGGAAGATCACTTTTATAGTCTCCACAGGAGCATACCGCGCAGGTGTTAACTTTGGAGCATACAGCGCCAGTAAGGCCGGAGTGGTATTGATGATGAAAACCCTTGCCCTGGAGCTGGCTGAGCACGGGATTAATGTGAATGCCATTGCGCCCACGGCTACAGAGACACGGTTCACCGAGGACTATTACCGGGAACATCCTGAGGTGAAGGAGCAGGTGAGGAAGAACCATCCCCTGGGACGGCTGGGGAAAGTGGAGGACTATATGGGGACAGCAGTGTACCTGTCTACGCCTGCCTCTGATTTTGTTACCGGGGCTCTGCTGCCGGTGGACGGAGGGAAAACAGCAAAGTGAGAGCCTTTGGGGGGATTCTGTGTAATCCCCCCTTCTTGTCCCAGTGTGAAATGATGTACTATAATGGTTTTATTACAAAAGAAAAAGGGGCGGGAGTATGTACCAGATGATTATTGTGGATGATGAGGCGGAGCTGAGGGAGGGCATCAGCAATTATTTTCCATGGGACAGCCTGGGTATCCAGGTGGCTGGAATATTCGAAAACGGCAGGACGGCATTTGCTTATTTAAAAGCCCATCAAGTGGACATTGTGCTGACCGATATCAGGATGCCCCTCATGGGCGGCCTGGAGCTGATTGAGCATGCAAAAGAGATATCCCCTTCCACCTGCTATGTGATTCTCAGCGGGTACAGGGAGTTTGAATACGCAAAAAAAGGTCTGCTGCTGGGGGTCAAGGACTATATAGTTAAACCTACCAAATATTCCCAGATATACCAGGTATTCTCACGTATCACGGCAGAGCTGGATTGCCGCGGGACGGCCCGACAGGAGGATGCGAGGCCATCTTCCTGTTCCCAGGGACAGCAGGGGGAGGAGCGCTCGGTGGTTTCCAGTGTAAAGACGTTTATCCGCGCCCACTATGACCAGGTAACCTTAGAGAGCGCAGCAGAGTATGTCCGTTTAAACCCATATTATCTCAGCACCTATTTTAAACAGCAGACAGGGGAGAAATTCTCTGATTATCTGCTGCGCGTAAAGATGGAGGCCGCGGCCAGCCTGCTGGAGCGGGGAACCCAGAATATCAAGGAGATCGGCGAGGCCGTAGGATATACCAACCCCAACAGCTTTGCCAGGGCTTTCCGCCAATATTATAACTGCAATCCCAAAGAGTACCGGCGGAAGAAGCTGGGCTTATAGAAGGACAGGAGGAATGCTGCCATGAAAATGAAATTTTTCCGCAAAACCCTGTCCTTTTTTATTGTGCCGGTGATGATCCCTATTTTGATTCTGGGAACCCTTTCAGGGATCACGCTGAACCGGTATATGCGCCAGGTGATCGACGAGCGCTACCAGGACCGTCTGGACAGCCACCGCACCAGGATCGATGCCATGATGAGCGAGCTGGATTGGCTGAACATGAACCTGAGCAACAATCCCAGCATCCAGTTCCGCCTGAAAAACATTATCAGCAAGTGCAGCAGCGGGATTCCCGCCAATTCTTATGATGAGATCAATACCATCATCGACCTGCTCTACGGCTCCTACAACGCCAATACAGCTGTGGAGTCCATCTATATCTATTTCAACAATGCGGGGCGGCAGTTTATCAGCAGCAACAACCGGATAACCAACCTGGACTATTTCTTTGACCGGGACTGGTATGACAGTTATCAGAGGCATATGAGTGCGCCGGAAAAGACCTGGAGTGAATTCCGCAGAATCGCGCCCTATGATTTCAGCGGTTCCACAAGGGAGATACTGACCATTTACCGGAAGGTATTCTCACCGGGCAAGAAGTCGCCTGAGGGTGTAATCGTGCTGAATATCAGGGGAGACACCATCAACCGGACGCTGAACGGCCTGGTGCAGGAACCGGAATACCTGTTTTTTATCACAGATGAGGATGGGCGGCAGATATTTGGCAACAGCCAGGCCCAGAGCGGCGAGCCAGGGGAGATACAGAAGCTGGCAGGGGGAATGGGTACAGTGCGCACAGGGAATGTGGATTACCGTGTGTACTGCCAGGAATCCGTGGATCTGGGCTGGAATTATTACATGGCGGTACCGCTTAAATCGGCGTATCAGATACCTGACCGGCTGACCAGGATGGCGGCGTGCCTGATCTGCGTAGCCCTGGTGCTAAGCACTGCCACCTCCTATTTCTTTGCCAGGAAGAACTATATGTCCCTGATGGGAATCGTGGATATCTTTGACAAGGCGACCCACGGGGAGGAACTGCCCGTGCTGTCCCGCAGGGAAACAGATGTTTATAATTACATACTCTACAACATTGTGGAAACATTTCTGCAGAATGACTTTCTGCAGGTGCAGCTGTCGGAGCGGCGCT
This sequence comes from uncultured Clostridium sp., assembly GCA_900551225.1. GTDB lineage: Bacteria > Bacillota > Clostridia > Lachnospirales > Lachnospiraceae > Enterocloster. The sequence goes on along the minus strand of URUZ01000016.1, from coordinate 14,189 downwards.
ACAAATTGAAGGCCATGGAGCTGATGGCGCTGCAGTCACAGATCAATCCCCATTTTCTGATGAATACGCTGCAGACAGTGTACTGGCGTTGTATCTCCCTGACCCAGGGGCCAAACCCTGCCACAGATATGCTGGAAAACCTGTCTGAAATTCTGCGCTATTCCCTGGAGTCCAGCCAGGAGCTGGTGCCCTTAAAGGAGGAGCTTCATATTACCCGCTGTTATCTGGATATTCAGGTGCAGCGGTATAAGAACCAGTTTGATGTGATTTGGGATGTGCAGGCGCCGCTGGGAGCGGTGATGGTTCCGAAGCTGATCATCCAGCCCCTGATCGAAAACAGTATCTATCACGGCATACGGGACAAGGACGGGCATTCCTCCATCAAGATCAGGATCAGCGACCGCGGCGGCTGGGTGATCATCACAGTTTTGGACAATGGCCTGGGCATGACAAAGGAGCAGCTTCAGAGCCTGAATACCCGTCTGCAGCAGCAGAACACCCAGGCAGGCGTCCATATTGGGCTGTTAAACACCCACAAGCGTTTGGAGCTGATCTATGGTGAGGACTATCATATCCGTGTCATGAGCAGGGAAAAATTGGGAACTGTCATTGAGCTGAAGCTGAGAGCTTATTAAATTTTTATAACCTGCTGCACATCCGCCATACCTATGGTATAATGTGAGCACTAAATTCCACATAGGAGAACAAACATGCACATCACCCCAATCACCGACCGCACCCCGCGCCTCATCACTGCCCTCCACGCGCTCTGGGAGCAGTCCGTCCGCGCCACCCATCTGTTCCTTCGCGAGGAGGACATCCAGGCTATATCCGCCATGGTTCCCGCGGCGCTTAAGGAGGTCCCCATTCTGGTAGTGGCCCGGGACGGGGATTCGGAGCCGGCGGCATTGATGGGCATAGACGGGCGGCGGCTGGAGATGCTCTTTATCCGGCCGGGGGAGCGCGGCCAGGGGCTTGGCAGGCAGCTTCTGACCATGGCAGTGGAGCAGTACCAGGTGGACCGGCTCTGCGTCAATGAGCAGAATCCACAGGCCAGAGGCTTCTATGAACACATGGGCTTTGAGGTCTATAAACGGACGGAGCAGGATGAACAGGGCGGCCCCTTCCCGCTGCTGTATATGAAAAAGGTGGATTCACTGTCTTACAGACGGGCAGATCTTTCAGATCTGGACACCCTGACCCAGGTGAGGGTCCAGGTCCTCCGGGCAGCCAACCACCTGGACGAATCTGCGGACATGTCCCTGGTGGAGCAGGAGTCCCGCAGATACTATGAGACGAGCCTGGATAACGGCAGCCATGCCGCGTACCTGGTGTATGACGGGGACCAGGTGGTGGGCGCCGGCGGGGTCAGCTTCTTTCAGGTGATGCCCACCTACCACAACCCCTCGGGCATGAAAGCCTACATTATGAATATGTACACAGATCCCCGGTACCGGCGCAGGGGGATTGCCAGCCGCACACTGGATCTGCTGGTGAAGGAGTGCAGAGACAGGGGGATTGATTTCATCTCCCTGGAAGCCACGGATATGGGCAGGCCCCTGTACGAGAAATACGGTTTTATAAAAATGGAAGATGAGATGCAGCTTTGAAAGGAGGAGCTACATGATTGAACTGCCGGAGGCGTTGACCTATGGACAACAGTTGAAGGAGCATGTAACCGGCAAGGTGGTGGTGCAGGTGCAGCCGCCGTCATCTCCGCACAAATTCTGCTGGTTTAACGGCGACCCGGACCATTACGGGGAAATGATGGCAGGCAAAGCGGTGACCGGGGCCAGGGCCTTTGGCATCTACGCGGAGCTGGAGCTGGAGGACGGCGTGCGCCTGGCATTCAACGACGGCGTGGCGGTGCGTCTATTGCAGCCCGGTACAGCCGTGCCTGGGAAATACCAGCTGCTGGTCCGTTTCGGGGATGGCAGCGCCCTGGTATTTACTGTGTCCATGTATGGCGGAATCATCTGCCACAGAGGCGACTATGACAATGAATACTATGAGCGCAGCTTAAGCGGCTGTTCCCCGCTGTCCGGGGCGTTTACCTGGGAATATTTCGACGGACTTTTTAAACGGATGAAGCCCAGCTCCAGTGTCAAAGCATTTCTGGCCACAGAACAGCGGATTCCCGGCCTGGGCAATGGCGTGCTGCAGGACATTCTCTTTCAGGCGGGGGTCAACCCCAGGCGCAGGATGGAGAGCCTCTCCCGGGCGGAGGTCCGCAGGCTGTATGACTCCGTGATCCAGGTGCTGGGGGACATGACCGCAGGCGGAGGCCGGGACACGGAGAAGGATCTCCTTGGAAATGCCGGCGGCTACCGTACACTGCTCTCCAAGAATACCCTGGCTGCCGGCTGTCCCCACTGCCACGGTCCCCTCGTGAAAGAGGTCTATATGGGAGGCGCGGTTTACTACTGTCCGGTCTGCCAGCCCAGGGAGGCAGCAGAATAATTCTTCATTTTATGTTGATTCTTCATTCCTGCTGGCTAAAATAGATAATATAGTGTAGAATGTCTAATAGATATGCACACGATGAAATTGATTGGAGTTATGGAATTTATGAAGAATCAGAGATATAAATATTTTATATACTGGGGTCTCACTGCGCTGGCCGTGATTGCCTCAAGCGTTGCCTTTGTCTTTTTTCTGCTGAAATTCGAACTGCTGGCCTCCGTCATGGGGAAGATCGTCAATGTGCTGATGCCGGTTATCTATGGCGCAGTGCTGGCCTACCTCATGCTGCCGGTCTATAACAAGTGCAGGAAGCTGGTGACAGATGGCCTTACGGGAACGATTAAGAGCGATACCGCTGTGCGCAGGCTGGCCAAAACAGCAGGAACCCTGGCAAGCCTGGCCCTGCTGGTGGCCATTGTGGCAGGTCTGCTGTCCATGATCATACCCCAGATCTACACCAGCGTGCTGGGACTTCAGGACACCATAGGCGGGAATATCAACAACGTGTCTATCTGGCTGCGTAAGATGCTGGAAGACAATCCGCCAATGGAGCAATTTGTGGTTCCCATCTACGAACAGACTGCGGTGAAGGTGGAAACCTGGCTCTCCACAGAGCTGGTGCCCAATATGACCCTGATTATCGGCGAGCTGTCCAATGGCCTAATCAGCGTGTTCACCGTGCTGAAGAACATCCTGATCGGCGTCATCGTCATGGTCTACCTGTTGAATATCAAGGGTACCCTGGCCGCCCAGTCCAAGAAGATCATCTACAGCCTGTTTAATTTAAAGCAGGCCAACAGGATCATCCAGGAGGTGCGCTTTGCCCACAGCGTGTTCGGCGGGTTCATCACAGGCAAGCTGCTGGATTCCCTGATCATCGGCGTGCTGTGCTTTTTCTCCATGCGGATTCTGAAGATGCCCTATGTGCTGCTGATCAGCGTGATCATCGGCGTGACCAATGTGATCCCGTTTTTCGGGCCATTTATCGGAGCCATACCCAGCGCATTCCTTATATTGCTGGTAAGCCCCATGAAGTGCCTGTATTTCCTGATATTCGTGCTGGCGCTCCAGCAGTTTGACGGCAACATCCTGGGGCCGAAGATTCTGGGGGATTCCACGGGACTCCCCAGTTTCTGGGTGCTGTTCTCCATCCTGCTGTTTGGCGGGCTGTTCGGGTTCGTGGGGATGATTATCGCGGTGCCCACATTTGCAGTGATCTACCGCCTGAGTTCGGATTTTGTCAACCGCTCCCTTGGCAGGAAGAATCTGTCCAAGCAGACAGATGATTATCTGGAGCTGGATTATATTGACGAGGACGGACAGGAATTCATTGAGCGAAGAGAATAAGGAAGGATGAAGCTGTGAACATTCAGATATTCGGCAGAACCAAATGCTTTGACACGAAGAAGGCCCAGCGCTATTTCAAGGAGCGGGGCGTGAAGGTTCAATTCATTGATTTAAAGGAGAAATCCATGAGCAAAGGCGAGTTCACCAGCGTATGCCAGTCCCTGGGCGGCTGGGAGAAACTGGTGGATGACGGCGCAAAGGACAAGGACCTGCTGGCCCTGATCCGCTACCTGGCGGAGGAGGATAAGAAGGACAAGCTGTTCAATAACCAGCAGGTGCTGAAAACGCCTGTGGTCCGAAACGGCAGGCAGGCCTCAGTGGGGTACTGCCCTGAAGTGTGGAAGACGTGGGAATGATGCCCTGGCAGATACTGTTTGTATCTTTCAGGGCTGTTTTTTACCGCTGTGGCCAGAGAAAGCCTGAGAATAAGAGGGGACAAGATGCCAAACTATGATTTTCATAATATATTCCTGGCTCAGCCGCTGCGTTTTCAACAGTTTGCATGTGCAGTGGCCAGTCAGAAACTGAGGTGTACTTTTCAGCGTTTTGGAGCAGGGCCGGACGGTGGGGTGGATGGGCTGTATGCCTCTGAGAATGGGAACATAATCCTGCAGGCCAAATGTACTGGAGTTAAAGGGCGCTCTCTGCTGGGAATTCTCCGACAGGAACAGAACACCATGAAAGATAAAGCGTGCATACGGTATATCCTGGTATTGTCATTAAACTCTGTTTCACTGAAGATGAAGGAAGAAATACAGCAGATTTTTCCGCAAATCGCGGACACAAATGACATCATTTCAGGCGAAGATTTAAATGGCTTTTTAGAACGTCCGGAATTTGCATATATTGAACGGGCTTACCCGGAACTGTGGCTTTCCAGCGGTAACCAGCTGGAAGAAATGCTGTCCAAGACCATGCCCAGGGAGATCATGAAAAGGTCCAGGACAAAGGTCAGGCGGATGGAGGAGGAACAAAGGTCCTTTGTGGCCACTAAGGTCTTTCAGGAAGCGCTTGAACTCTTGGAAGAATATCAGCGGGTTATTATATCCGGAGAGCCCGGAGCGGGTAAGACGATGCATGCAGACTGTCTGGCGCATTATTATATTAAGATTAAGAGATATGAGGAGCTTTACTTTGTCAACTCGCTGGGAGAGATTGAGCGGCTTTTGGGAGAAGAAAGCGGAAGAAAAACCGTAATTATATTTGATGATTTCTGGGGGCACAATACATTTTCTGAAAGCAGGATTGAACTGAACGCGGAGAGGGCTATGGAGGAGATTTTTCAATCCCTGAAGTTCTACCCCAATGTGCGTTTGATTTTAACCACCAGGGAATTTGTACTCCAGCAGGGACTCAGGTGTTTTACTGAGTTGGAGGAGGCCTGCAGCATCAGGAAGGTGAATCTGAACCTGAGCACCTATTCCCTTGCACAGAAGGCAGAGATACTGTACCGCCATCTGGATGCCTCCAAACTGGAATACAGTTATGTGAGTGAGATATTTAAAAGAGGAGAACGGATTGTCAGAAACAGTGCTTATAGCCCCCGTTCTGTGGCATATTATCTTCAAAACAATCAGGTTGGAGAACGGGAACCCTGGGAATACGCCGTGGATTTGGAAAAATATGTAAGGAATCCCGCGGGATACTTTAATAGCATTTTTAAGTTACTGTCATATGGGGCAAAGCTGATCTGTTTTTTGGTGCTATTATCAGAAGAAGAGATACGTGTTGAGGTTGAATTAAAAACAAGCTTTATGAGCCTGGCCGAGAAAAGCAGTTTGAAGGCAGATAAAGAGCAGTATGAGGAATACTTAAAGGAGCTGGATGGAACATTTACAAAAATTGTTGATTCCCAGTATGAGGATGTAAAGGTTCTGGAGTTCTTAAATTATTCTATACGGGATTTTATCAAGGAATATCTGAACAGCAATATGGCTGCATTTGAGACGCTCCTGGCGGAGGGTTGCATTTATTTTAACCACCTGTACTATCTGGTTGATGAAATGCAGCTTTCGAATAAGGTAAAAACCCATATTATAGAGCGTTTGATCAATGAGCGGGACCAGCTGAAATATACATATGTGGACAATTCAGATGTAGATTTTTGGAATTATAATATGGATGCGGAAACTTATGAATACGATGCGAACAAAATGTGGCAGTTGCTTTTGCTGTATGAGAAAGTAGGAGATCAGAATCTTTTAAGGTATTTAAACACATTCTGCGACCGTTTGATAGAAGAACTGAACCAGAACAGGCTGGAGCAGTATGGCAGGGAATGTCTGATTAATTTAATTCCGCGCATGTGTAAGAACGGGTATGTGGTTAAGCCGGAGAGACTGCTGGAACCCTTTTTCAGGAATATCAGATGGTCTCAGGAGATAAAATTCATGGAGTTTTTGAAGCCGTGCTGTCCGGCAGCATTTGAAGAATTCCGGGACACCCACATGGGGGAGATCCGCCGCCGGCTGCCCTTGCTGATCTTGGAGGACATTGAGTATTGGATGGGTGAACTGGACGGGGATGGACATATTGATGAGCTGCTGTCCGGATCCCAGTCAATGATGGAACAGTATGGATTGGAGTACACAAAATCCTTTGAGAAAACACTCTACCGTGCTGCTGAACGGTCTGTTCCTAAAAAAAGGAAATCCATGAAAGCATATGTCAAAACAGCAGGAGAGGAATCAGAGTTTGAGAGGGAAGAAAGGCAGCTTAAGGCGGTTACGGATTCTGCCAGGGAATGGCTGGTTCCTGGAGAGGCCTGCCTGACATCCAGGGAGATCAAAATGATCCAGCGCGCCGCCGGGAGGAATTACCGGAAAGGCTATCTTACGAGGGGGAAGTTTACCCGGGAAGATTTCTCAATTGTGATGGAATTTCTTGAACATCTGGATAGGTTGCCCGCAGATGAGCAAACATTTTACCAGGGACTTAAGGCCTTTCTTTTGAGAGACTGGGATGAGGAAAGCAGAAGGCAGACGGAGGGCCTGGCAAGAGCGCTTGCAGAGCATGGAATCTTTTATTTTACGGAGCAGACGGTATCTGGGTTGTATGAAGGGGATGTGGCTTCCCTGACGGACTGGCTGCTGGCTGCTGGTCTGCTTCATAAGACGGGTAAATGGTACAGCTTCTGGAATCAGGCATTTATGATGTATACCGCTCTGGAAGATTTCATGATAATGGAGGATGAGGAAAAGGAGCACTATTATCAAGAGGAGTTCTGGAATATCCAGTATGCCTCGGAAGGTAATGACTGGTTTCATATACTGGCGCAGTATGATGGAGAGAATTTTGGTAAATATCTGGCAGTGCCATATTTTGTAAAATACCTGACTTCAGTGGAACAACCGGGGAAGGAGTATGAACTGCAGACTGTTCTGGAAAAAATGGAGCTGAGCGGATTTGAAATAGGAAAAAATTCGAGGACGGACAGATGGAGAGTGATAATTCATGTAGAAGAAGCCCTGGAAATTCTGTCGGTTATTGAGAATGACGTTGTCTTTAATATCTCGGCTGCCTATCAGTCCATGCTGAATTCCAGGCCAGATGACTGGGATCGTTATAAAACCAGGCAGGATGATGAGGAACATGTCAGCATTCATACACTTCTTCAGTCGCAGGAGGGGAACCGCCTTCTCAACCAGTCTGGCTGCCTTGAAAAGGCAGCGGAGCTGCTTGCCGCGATGAGAGAATATCTGCAGCGCCGGCCTTCATAGACAGCAAATAAATTTTCTCCGAAAACCGAACGGGATGTGCTAATCCTTCTTTCTCCTGCATAAGATGTAAAAAACATTCTCAGGAGACTCATTTTGAAGGAGTATATCGAAGAACGCGCGGTAGCCATCGCCAATTACATCATAGACCACAATGCAACGGTGAGGCAGACTGCGAAGAAGTTCGGGATTTCAAAATCCACGGTACATAAGGACGTTACCGACCGGCTGGAGAACATCAATCCGTCTCTGGCGGCTCAGGCCAGGATTGTGCTGGACGTGAATAAGTCGGAGCGGCATATACGCGGCGGACTTGCCACGAGAGAAAAGTACCAGCACAGACTTCAGATGTGCAGCAAAGACGACGAGTAGAGGAATACACAGTCGGGGGAACGCTGAAAAGGAGCCATATGAACCTGCGGTTCATGGCTCCTTTTGTGATGCTAAGATTATTTCCCAATGGCTTCAAACTGCTTCACAATCTCCTCATCAGGAGGCGCGGTTGCCAGGGACACGGCCACAATGGCGATGCAGGCCACGATAAATGCCGGCAGCAGCTCATAGATATTCCAGGCGCCGCCCATGGGCCGCACCAGATATTTCCAGAGGAACACCATGACTCCGCCGCTGACCATGCCGGCCAGAGCGCCCTTCAGATTACTGCGTTTCCAGAACAGGGCAAAGAGCATCACAGGCCCAAATGAGGCCCCGAAACCGGCCCAGGCAAAGGATACGATGGTGAATACGGAGCTGTCGGGATTCCAGGCCAGTATCATGCTGACCAGGGCGACTCCGGCCACTGTCAGCCGGGCGGCCGACATGGAGGCGCGGGCGCTCATTTTGATCTTCAGGAAGTCGGAGAGCAGGTTCTGGGATACGCTGGAGGCGGCTGTCAGAAGCTGGGAATCCGCGGTGGACATGGTGCAGGCCAGAATTCCGGCCAGCACCACGCCGGCGACGATGGACAGCAGGAAACCGTTCTGGCCCAGGATCTTGGACAGCTGGATCACCACGGTCTCAGACTCGGAGCTGGTGGAGAACATGGGGATCTTCCCGGCCAGGGACACGCTGTAGCCGATTACGCCTATAAGGATGGCCACGAACATGGAGATCACCACCCAGACGGAGGCGATACGGCGGGACAGCTTCAGCATATCCTCATGCTGGATGGCCATGAAGCGCAGCAGAATATGGGGCATCCCGAAATATCCCAGCCCCCAGGCCATGGTGGACAAGATGGTGATAAATCCATAGGGGGAGGAAGAATGGTCCGCCATGTTGTGCAGGCGGGTCATGCTCAGATAGCCTTCCATAGCCTTGGCATTCTCCACCACAGCGTCCCAGCCCCCAGCGATATTGATGCCGTAAAACACGATGACCACCAGGGCGATGCTCATGACAATGCTCTGGATCAGATCCGTGGTGGAAACTGCCATGAAGCCCCCCAGTATGGTGTAACCGATGATGACAATGGCACCGCCGATCATGGCCATATGGTAATTGATGCCGAACAGGCTGTTGAACAGAGTTCCCACCGCTTTGAAGCCGGAGGCAGTATAGGGGATAAAGAAGATCAGAATCACCACAGCCGCGATGCAGGTCAGAATATTTTTCTCATCCCGGTAGCGGCGGGAGAAAAAGTCGGGGATTGTGATAGCGCCGCAGGCCACGGAGTAACGGCGCAGCCGCTTTGCCACGATCAGCCAGTTCAAGTAGGTGCCCGCAGCCAGGCCGATGGCGGTCCAGCCTGCGTCCGCAATTCCCGTGAGATAGGCCACGCCCGGCAGGCCCATGAGAAGCCAGCTGCTCATATCCGAGGCCTCGGCGCTCATGGCTGTCACAATCGGACCCAGTCTGCGCCCTCCAAGATAGAAATCATCGGTGGAGCTGCCGCCCCCCTTTTTGCTGAAGTAAAACCCTACGTAGACCATGGCCGCCAGATAGATTACAATGGCGGACAGAATCCCGATTTGTGCTGCTGTCATACTCATTTCCTCCTTGCAGAAAACATAATGGGCCCATTATAGCATGGTGAAAATTAGAACACAACACAGAACGGAGTATAGACTTAATACTGTACGATCCATCGAAAATATTAGAAAAATGCTGATAAATAAAGGAGAAAAAGGCTGTACGATTATTTTGATTAATATTCATACAAAATGCCTGACGTAAATTTCAGGCCAGAAAACTGCTCAGGAATCCGGGCATGGTGGAGGCGCCGTACTGCATGAGGGAGTATTCCCCGCCGCACAGGCACCAGTCGTACATCAGGGCCCGCTCGCACAGCGCATAACGCTTCACCATCTCACTGACGCTGAGCCCGGTGCTCAGGGAACCGTCTTCCTGGCCACCGGATATGATCCGGCGCAGCAGCTTATAGTAGGTGCGATCCCGGTCCAGCAGATGTTTTTCGCCGCTTGTGACCAGTTGGGTGGACAAAAGCCTGGCCAGCAGCTCAATGGAGATACTGTTCTCAATCATGCCGAACAGCTCTCTGTTGAGGAACAGAAGTTTCTCCATGGCCGTCATTTCCGGCGTCAGCGCGTCTGTCAGCTCTTCGTATTTTTCATCAAACAGGGTGCTCAGGGTGCTCAGCAGCGCATCCTTGCCGTCAAAATAGTGGTAAAATGATCCCTTGGAGGTCTGGGACAGCTCGATGATCTCCTCCACGGTGGTGTCCTCGTACCCCTGCTCATAGAACAGCTTCCAGGCGGCGCTGACGATTTTGCCCCGGGTATTGCGTGCATTTTTCTTCGCCACGTGACAACCCCTCCTTATTAATTATGGTTTCTGTAGTCTACCTTAACATAATTTTAGCGGTTAATCAATGAGATGGTGGCAGGCTGCCTGTCTAAAGTTATGGCTGATATGCCTGAATTGTATAGTATATTTGGAATTCCCCCATTGATTTTATGAGTCAATACGCTTATAATTGTGTTCAAAATACTTTCACACCTACTTGAACGGAGGAATTGATTATGGAAAAGAAAGATCTGGACTGGGGTAACATCGGTTTTAATTACAGAGTGACAGATAAGCGCTATGTGGCTAATTATAAAGACGGTGCATGGGATGAGGGCGGCCTGACCTCAGACCCCAATGTGGTCATCAACGAGTGTGCGGGAATCCTGCAGTATTGCCAGGAATGTTTCGAGGGTCTGAAGGCGTACACCACTGAGGACGGCAGCATCGTGACCTTCCGCCCGGACTTAAACGCTGAGCGCATGAGCGATTCCGCCAAGTGGCTGGAGATGCCCTCCTTCCCCAAGGAGAGGTTCCTGGAAGCCCTGGATCAGGTGGTTCGGGCCAACGCCGCATGGGTTCCTCCTTTTGGCAGCGGGGCGACCCTCTACATCAGGCCCTATATGTTTGCCTCAGGCCCTGTGATTGGTGTGAAACCCTCCGACGAGTACCAGTTCAGAATCCTGGTTACACCGGTAGGCCCTTATTTTACAGGAGGGGCCAAGCCTCTCTCCCTGTGCGTCAGCGATTTTGACCGTGCGGCGCCCCACGGAACCGGCCATGTGAAAGCAGGACTGAACTATGCGATGAGCCTCCACGCTTCCATGGCGGCCCACGCTGCCGGTTTTGATGAGAATGTATTCCTTGATCCCGGTACCAGGACTTATATAGAAGAGACAGGCGGTGCCAACTTCCTGTTTGTGACAAAAGACGGCGAGGTGGTGACACCCAAGTCCGACTCCATCCTGCCCTCCATTACCAGACGCTCCCTGATCTATGTTGCGGAGCATTACCTGGGAATGAAGGTGACAGAGCGCCCGGTTAAGCTGGCGGAGCTGGAAGATTTTGCAGAGTGCGGACTCTGCGGGACAGCGGCCGTTATCTCCCCGGTGGGCCGGATTGTGGACCACGGCAGGGAGATCTGCTTCGGAAGCGGCATGGGTCAGATGGGCCCGGTGATTCAGAAGCTGTACGACACCCTCACCGGCATCCAGATGGGAACCATCGAGGCGCCCGAGGGCTGGATCAGAAAAATTATGTAATGAATATAACAATAGAAAAGCATGGCGGAATCCATAACTCCGCCATGCTTTTTCACTGCCGGTCCGGAATACTACCCTGTGGGCGGCAGTTCACCGGAACTACATTCCGGCGAATTTGTTTTTAACCTTCTGAAGCTGCTGCTGTTCGGCCTGTTCGGTCTGATACCAGCCCTTAGCGGACATTTTCTTATAAATGTCGTCCTGCATGCACAGGCTGTCGTTTAACGCCTGGTCAAAGGTCTGGTGAACATTGGCAGTGGGAGATTCGATGGTGCCGTGCATATAAAGGTCGCACACGCCCTTGGTGGTCAGGAGAAGGTTCTCCATGATGCATTTGTCATCCATTTTGCTGCCTCCTTATACAAGATTGTAGAAATTGTCAAAAATCTGCTGATGCTTCTGGCTGATCTGCTGTACGCAGGACTTCAGCTCAGGATCCTGAAGATTCTGTACTGCGTTTTCACACTGTGTTTTCAGGATCTGCTCGTGGCCTAACGCATCTTCAACATAATTTAATTCCTTTGGACTCATATTTATCACCTCCGATTTTTAGTATGTACCGAACCCTTTGGTTTTATGAGACGCTTTCTGTGCATAATCATGGCAGCAAAGAATATATTGATAGTAATCGTATTGGCAGGATTTGGAGGATTTAAGCAGATGAAAAAGGAGAAATTTGGAAAATTATTAAGGATTGCTATGACATTTGCCTGTGTCGCAGTGGTGACGGCCCTGGCGGGCTGCTCAGCGTCAAAGGACGATGGGAAAAAGGTGAAGGATCTGGACTTTTCGGTGATGGGGGAAGCGGATATACCCCAGGAGCTGCGCCAGATCATCTCAGAGAAACAGGCGTCCCCCTTTAAGCTTACATACAGTGATGACAAGAATCTCTACATAGCGGTGGGCTACGGCGAACAGGCTACCGGCGGATACAGCATCTGTGTGGATGACCTGTATCTCACTGAGAATTCCATTGTTATTGACACGGAGCTTAAAGGCCCTGAGAAGGGAGAAACCGTAGGGATGGAGAAGTCCTACCCCTTTATTGTGATCCGGACGGAATATCTGGAAAACCCTGTTGTGTTCCAGTAGAAGGGTAATACGGAGGCAGCCCGGCAGTAAGGTATCCCGCAGCTTTACACCCCGCAGTCCGGCCCAACAGCTCAAAATTCTTAAAAATTGCCTTTTTAATCAATACCGCATATGCTATAATGTGAACACTTGGCAGACTTGAGTTCACATCCATTATAGAAAGGTTAAGGTCAGGGCTGATATGATTTTTAAGGATATATGGCTGGATATTAAGGCTGTCCAGGAGCGGGACCCGGCGGCCAGGAATGGGCTGGAAGTGCTCCTTTTATACCAGGGAATCCATGCGCTTATATGGCATCGGTTTGCCCATTGGTTTTACAGGCATAAGATGTTCTTTATTGCACGTCTGATCTCCCAGATTGCACGCTTCTTTACGCTGATTGAGATCCATCCGGGCGCCCAGCTGGGCCACGGGATACTGATTGACCACGGCACAGGGGTTGTGATCGGGGAGACGGCGGTGGTGGGAGATAACTGCACCATCTACCAGGGCGTAACCCTGGGCGGCGTGGGAACCCAGAGAGGCAAGCGCCATCCCACCCTGGGCAGCAACGTGATGGTTGGCGCCGGGGCCAAGATCCTGGGCGCCTTTGAGGTGGGAGACAACTGTTCCATCGCCGCCAACGCGGTGCTGCTGAAGCCGCTGGAGGACAATGTAACCGCAGTGGGCATCCCCGCCCGTCCGGTGAAAAAGGACGGAATCACCATTCCAAAGGTAAGAAAAAGCGCCACATTGGAAGAATACCACGCATTAAAGGAACAGGTGCGGCGCATGGAAGCACAGATCCAGCACCTGGAAGCAGTGCTGGCTGCCGCAGACAGCGGCATCGGTTCCCATCCCGGTCCCACAGACGGGAGCAGCCCGCAGATCCCAAAGAATAACAATATACTATAGAAAGAACAAGATCCCTTATGATAAAAGAACCCTATATAGCAATTGAGCGGAGCATCATCAAACAGTACCGCAAGGAAATCTGGCGTCCCTTTGTAAAAGGGCTGCAGGAATATGAGATGATCGCAGACGGTGACCATATTGCCGTCTGCATTTCTGGTGGCAAAGACTCCATGCTGCTGGCAAAATGTATGCAGGAGCTGCAGCGCCACAGCAAGACAGAATTCCAGCTGGAATTCATTGTGATGGACCCGGGCTACAACCCTGAGAACCGCCGTCTGATCGAGGAAAATGCCGCCCTTATGAACATCCCGGTCCGCATCTTCGACTCCGATATCTTTGATGTGGTGGTGGATGTGGATCAGTCCCCCTGCTATCTCTGCGCCCGCATGAGGCGCGGATTCCTCTATGACCACGCCCAGAAGCTGGGCTGCAACAAGATAGCGCTGGGCCACCACTTTGACGATGTGATCGAGACGGTTCTGATGAGTATGCTCTACGGCGGCCAGATCAACACCATGATGCCCAAGCTTCACAGCACCAACTTCCCGGGCATGGAGCTGATCCGCCCCTTATATTTTGTGAAAGAGGAACATGTGCTGGCGTGGAAGGATTACAACAGCCTGCATTTCCTGCAGTGCGCCTGCCGTTTCACGGAGCAGATCGCAATGG